>DASQMQ010000670.1:0-3869 GCA_035645455.1 Pseudonocardia sp. | reverse complement strand
GTGGTGGCCGCGGGGCTGGCCGCGTCGGCGGTGGGGATGCTGCTGCTCACCACGGTCGGGGTGCAGACCGGGCTGCTGCCGCTGATCACCGCCTCGGTGGTCATCTCGATCGGGATGGGACCGGTGTTCGGGCTGACCACCGAGATGATCGTCGGCTCGGCCCCCGACGAGAAGGCGGGCGCGGCGTCCGGGATCTCCGAGACCGCCGCCGAGCTGGGCGGGGCGCTGGGCATCGCGGTGCTGGGCACGATCGGGGTGGCCATCTACCGCGGCGGCCTGGCCGGGCTGCCGGCCGGTGTGCCCGCCGACGCGGCCGAGGCGGCCCGGGACACCCTGGGCGGTGCGGTCACCGCGGCCGCCGGACTGCCCGAGGCCACCGCCGCCGCGCTGCTGGACACCGCTCGCACCGCGTTCGTCGCCGGCCTGCAGCTGACCTCGGCCGTCGCCGCGGTGATCGCCGCGGTGATCGCCGTCGTGGCCGCCAGGGCGCTGCGCGAGCCGGCCCCGACCGAGCCCGCGTCCGAGGTCCCCGCTGCGGTTCCCGCTGAGGTCCCCGCTGCGGTCCCGGCCGACGGCGAGTGCGTCGGCTGCCCCGACTGACCCCGGCCCGTGCCGGGTGGCCCGGTGGATCTCCGGATCCCCCGGGCCGCGCGTCGCCGAGCGGCCGGGCGCCCGGGAGGCGCACCGGGCGCCCGGCGATGGCGGCATACTTCGGCGGTGCACTGGCTGGCCGAGCGACTCCAGGACCTCCCCGGCGTGGTGGCGGTCACCCTCGGCGGGTCCCGGGCGCGCGGGGCCGAGCTGCCCGACAGCGACTGGGACTTCGGCCTGTACTACCGCGGCCACTTCAACGCCGACCACCTGCGCGGCTTCGGCCACCCGGGGACCGTGGTCGACGTCGGTGAGTGGGGCCGGCTGATGAACGGCGGGGCCTGGTGGACCCTGGACGGGATCAAGGTCGACGTGCTGTACCGCGACCTGGACGTGGTCGACGGGTGGGCCCGGCTGGCCGAGCAGGGCCTGTTCGAGATCGACCCGCTGCTGGGCTACCTGGCCGGGTTCCCCACCTACGCGCTGGTCGGGGAGCTGGCCCTGGGCCGGCAGCTGACCGGGCCGCCGCTGCCCCGGCCGGTGTTCCCGCCGGTCCTGCGGGAGAGCGCGCCGCCGTCGTGGCGGTGGCGGGCCCGGTTCCACCGCACCTACGCCGAGAACCACCGCAACCGCGGCGACCACCGGGCCGCGCAGGCCGTGCTGACCCGGTCGGACCTGGAGGAGGCGCACGCCCGGATGGCCGAGCGCGGCGAGTGGGTGCTCAACGAGAAGGGGCTGCTGTCCCGGGCCGGGATGGACGGCGCGTCCGCGAACACCGGCCCGTTGTCGCTCGGGCCGGGCTGAACGGGCTCCGCGGTCCGCGAACCCGGCCGCCGGCCCGCGGCCGGCCCGGCCGTGCTGTCCGGCTCGCACCGGTGGCCGAGGCGCTCCACGACCCACTGACCGGGGACAGATCAGGGGCCTCAATTCGAGGCGGTGTGCCAGGCTGCACCAGGGCTGCACCAGGGCGACCCGCCTTCCGCAACGGAGCGCACACGTGGATCTGAACCTGCCGCCGGACCTGCTCGCCTACCTCGACGAGCTGGACGCGTTCATCGAGCGCGAGATCCGGCCGCTGGAGGAGGCCGACGACAACGTCCGGTTCTTCGACCACCGCCGCGAGGACGCCCGCACCGACTGGGAGCGCGGCGGGCTGCCGAACCGGGAGTGGGAGGAGCTGCTGGCCGAGGCCCGCCGCCGGGCCGACGCCGCCGGGCACTTCCGCTACGCCTCCCCCGCCGCGTACGGCGGCCGGGACGGGACCAACCTGGGCATGGCGGTGATCCGCGAGCACCTGGCGGCCAAGGGCCTGGGCCTGCACTGCGACCTGCAGAACGAGCACGCCATCGTCGGCAACAGCGTCGGCCTGCTGCTGATGCTGGAGTACGGCTCGCCCGAGCAGCGGGCCGAGTGGGTCGAGGACCTGGCCGCCGGCACCCGCGGGTTCGCCTTCGGCATCACCGA
Source organism: Pseudonocardia sp. (assembly GCA_035645455.1). Lineage (GTDB taxonomy): Bacteria > Actinomycetota > Actinomycetes > Mycobacteriales > Pseudonocardiaceae > Pseudonocardia. The sequence goes on along the minus strand of DASQMQ010000670.1, from coordinate 1,814 downwards.
GCCCGAGCACGGCTCGGACGCCACCCACATGGAGACCGCCGCCCGCCGCGACGGCACCGACTGGCTGATCACCGGGGCGAAGACCTGGAACACCGGCGTGCACACCGCGTCCCACGACCTGATCTTCGCCCGGACCTCCGGGGAGCCCGGCGACGGCCGCGGCATCACCTGCTTCCTGGTCCCCACCGACGCGCCCGGGTTCGCCGTCGAGGAGTACCTGTGGACGTTCAACATGCCCACCGACCACGCCCGGATCAGCCTGGACGGGGTCCGGGTGCCGCACTCGGCGATCCTCGGCGAGGAGGGCCGCGGGCTGCAGGTCGTGCAGCACTTCTTCAACGAGAACCGGATCCGCCAGGCGGCGTCCAGCCTGGGCGCGGCCCGGTACTGCATCGAGCAGTCGGTGGCCTTCGCCCGCGAGCGCAAGCCGTTCGGCAGGGCGCTGGCCACCAACCAGGCCATCCAGTTCCCGCTGGTCGAACTGCACGCCGAGGCGCAGATGCTGCGCGCGCTGATCCACCGCACGGCCTGGCTGATGGACGCCGAGGGCCCGTTCTCCCAGTCCGAGCAGGTCTCGATCTGCAACTACCGGGGCAACCGGCTGTGCTGCGACGCCGCCGACCGGGCCATGCAGGTGCACGGCGGGATGGGCTACTCCCGGCACAAGCCGTTCGAGCACATCTACCGCCACCACCGCCGCTACCGGATCACCGAGGGCGCCGACGAGATCCAGCTGCGCCGGGTCGCCGGGTACCTGTTCGGCTTCATGTCCCGGCGCGCGCCCAAGGGGGTGAGCCCGCGGGCCGAGTGAGCAACGCGGCACCCGGTCCGCGCCCGGCGCTGGCTAACCTCGTCGGCGTGCCGGCTCCCCGTCCCTCGTCCCCCGCCGGCGGCCTGGCCGCGGTCGTCGTGTTCGCCGCGTTCATCGCCGTCCTCGGCCTGTTCCCCGGCCTGTACGTGGGCGGGTCCGGGGTGCCGGTCGTGGTGCAGAACATCGGCCCGCTGCTGGCCGGCGCGGTGCTCGGGGCCCGGCTGGGCACCGGGGCGGTGCTGCTGTTCCTGGGCCTGGTCGCGCTCGGGCTGCCGCTGCTGTCCGGCGGTCGCGGCGGGATCGGCGCGCTGCTCGGGCCCAGCGGCGGGTTCCTGCTCGGGTTCGCGCTGTCCGCGCTGGTCACCGGCCTGATCGTGCAGCGGGCGGCGACGCCGCGGCTGCCGCTGCTGCTGCTGGCCACCGGCGCCGGGCTGCTCGCCGACTACGCCCTGGGGATCCCCTACCTGGCGGTCTACACCGGCGACCTGGGCACCGCGGTGCTCGGCTCGCTGGTGTTCGTGCCGGGCGACCTGGTCAAGGTGGTGGTCGCGGCACTGGTCGCGGCGGTGGTGCACCGGGCCGCGCCGGACCGGTTCGGCACCGCGGCGACCGGCTCCCGATGACCGGGTCCGCCCTGCCGGCGCCGCCGATCGTCGGGCCGGCGCGGCTGCCCGACGCACTGCTGGCGCGGGCGCACGGCGCGGCCCGCGCGCTCGCCGGCCGCGGCGTCGGGGAGGGCGCGCGGGTCGCCGTCGACCCCGGCGGACCGCGCGACGTGCTGGCCTGGCTCCTCGGTGCGGACCTGCTGGGGGCGGCCACGCTGGTCCTGGAGCCGCGGTGGACCGGCCGGGAGCGGGCCGCCGTCCTCGACGACGCCCGTCCGGACGTGCTGGTCACCGGCGCGCCCGACCCCACCGGCGAGCCGACGACCCCGCGCGGCGACGGGTCGACCGCGTTCTACCTGCCCACGACCTCGGGCAGCAGCGGACGGCCGAAGGTGCTG
>DASQMQ010000669.1:0-2107 GCA_035645455.1 Pseudonocardia sp. | reverse complement strand
CCGTGCACCAGCAGCCCGGGGATGCCGGCCAGCCGGCCGGCGTCCCGGATCAGCGCGCCGTCGGCCAGCCAGGCCCCGTTCGCGAAGTAGTGCGCGCAGATCCGCACCATCGCGGTGAGGTCGCGGCCGGGGACGCCGCTGAAGGCGTCGGCCGTGCCACCGGGTTCGCCGCCCAGCACCGCGTCCTCCCAGGCCGCCCACTCCCGGGTGGCCCGCTCCCGGACGGCCGGGTCGGGGTCCTCCAGCAGCCGGACGTAGGAGGCCAGCAGCTCACCGGCGCCCTCGGCGGCGGTCACCCGGTCCCGGTCGGCCGCCGGGACGCCGTCGCGGAACCGCTCCCACTCCCGCGGGAAGAACCGCCCCACGCCGCGGTAGAGCCAGTCGATCTCCCGGCGGCTGGTGGTGGTGACCGCGGCGATGACGATCTCGCTCACCCGCTGCGGGTACCGCTGGGCGTAGGCCAGGGCCAGCGTCGACCCCCACGACCCGCCCTGCACCAGCCAGCGCTCGATGCCGAGGTGCTCGCGCAGCCGCTCCAGGTCGGCGATCAGGTGGTCGGTGGTGTTGGCGGCCATGTCGGTGGCCGGGTCGGCGGCGTGCGGGGTGCTGCGCCCGCAGCCGCGCTGGTCGAGCAGCACGACCCGGTAGCGGGCCGGGTCGAAGCCCTGCCGCATCCGGTCGTGGCCGCCCTGGCCCGGTCCGCCGTGCAGGACCACCGCCGGCTTGCCGTCGGGGTTGCCCGAGGTCTCCCAGTGGACGTGGTTGCCGTCGCCGACGTCGAGCAGACCGCGGTCGTACGGGTCGGTCCGCGGGTACAGGTCGGCCATGGCGGTCATTCTGGGTTCGGCCGGGGGTCAGCCGCCCGGGGTTTGCGCCCAGACCCCGAAGAGCGGGTCGCCGCGCCCGCGCGGGGTGCGCAGCTCGCCGCGGGCCGGGCCGAACCCGCCGGCCAGCGCGAAGTACGTCCGGACGATCTCCACGTGCTGCTCGTCGTCGGTCATCAGCCAGCCCCGGATGGCCTTGCCCGGGAAGCAGCGGTCGGCGAAGGTGACCACGAACCGCCCGCCCGGCCGCAGCACCCTGGCCACCTCGCGGAACACCGCGACCGGCTCGACCAGGTAGTCCACCGACACGCAGCAGGTGGCGTCGTCGAAGGCGGCGTCCGGGAAGGGCAGCCGGGGGTCGGCGTTCAGGTCGTGCACGACGTGCTCGGCCAGGTCCGGGTTCGCCGCCAGCTCCGCGCGGTTCATGCCCAGCCCGACCAGCCGCCGCGGCGGGCGCTCGAAGTGCGACACCCACGACGACATGAGGTCCAGCACCTCGCCGTGCACGCCCAGTTCGGTGTAGAGCGCGCCGACCGCGCGGACGGCCCGGTCGTCGATGTGGGTCACCAGTCGGGGCGGCCGGTAGAACGCCGGGTCGGGGGAGTCGTCGGCGCGGTCGAAGAAGCCCGGCGGGAACGCGGAATCCGGCACCGGTCGACCGTAGGTCGATCCGGCCGCCCCCGCGCGCCGGTCCCGACCGGCGGTCGCGACGGGCTCAGCCCCGGCCGGTCAGCACCGCCTGGGTCAGCACCGCCTGGGTCTGGGTCACCTGCGCCACCCGCCGCCCGTCCGCGTCCCGCAGGTCGGTCTGCACGACGATCACCGTCCGGCCGACGTGCAGCGGCGCGGCGGTGCCCTCGACCCGCCCGGCGCGCACCGCCCGGAACAGGTTCGACTTCGATTCCAGCGTCGAGGTGCCGGCCCCGGCCGGCAGGTTCAGGAACGCGCAGATCGCCCCCAGGCTGTCGGCGAGGGTCATCAGCGCGCCGCCGTGCAGCACCCCGCCGACCGTGCACAGGCCCGCGGCCCAGTCCAGGTGCCCGCGGACCAGCTCCGGGCCGGCGGCCTCGACCCGCATCCCGAGGGCGGTGGCGTAGGGCATGCCGGCGAGCAGCTGCTCGGGCGTCAGCGGTGGCGCGATCGGTTCGGTCACGGCTGCTGATCCTGCCCGATCGGGGCGCGGCGCAACCGGGGTCGGAGGTCATCGACCGACGGCGCGTCGAGGCCGTGCCCGGTGATGGTCCGGGCGAGCGCCCCGGCCCGCTCGGCCAGCCCGGGGACGT
>DASQMQ010000668.1:0-5690 GCA_035645455.1 Pseudonocardia sp. | reverse complement strand
CGCCGCCGAAGCGCAACACCCCCACCCTGGTCGCCGCGGTCGTCGCCGCCACGGTCGTGGTGCTGGGCCTGGTCGGGACCGCGATCTACCTCGTCGACCGGAGCGGCGGGCAGGGGACTCCCGGCGGGGACGTCACCACCTCGGTCATCGCCCGGCCGCCGGACACCACCACACCGTCGGTCACGCCCAGCAGCGCGCCGCCCACCATCCCGCCCGACGACTTCATCGCCGTGGTCAGCGGGGTCACCCACCCGGCCACCGAGGACGCCCGCACCACCCTGCACGAGCTCTACACCGGCATCAACGAGTCCCGCTACGAGGACGCGTTCGCCTACTTCAGCCCGGACTCCGACACCTTCCGCGGGGGCATCGAGGCCTGGCAGCAGGGCCAGTCGACCACCATCGTGGGCAGCCCGCTGATCGTCGCGGTGCGCGACACCGGCCCCGACCGGATCCAGGTCGACGCGCGGTTCACCAGCTACCAGTCCGAGGAGTTCGGCCCCGAGGGGCAGGCCTGCACCGAGTGGGAGCTGGCCTACGACATGGTCGGTCCCGGGCCCGACTGGCTGATCCGCGGGGCCACCGCGCTCGCCCCGCCGGTGGCCTGCTGAGGGTGGTCAGGCCCGGTCGGTGGTGACCCGCTCGGCGACCAGCCCGGCGACCGGACCGATCACCACGACCGCCGGCGGCGCGATCTCGGCCGCGGCGGCCGCGGCGGTCACCGTGGCGAGGGTGGCCCGCACGGTGCGCTGGATGCGCATCGTCCCGTCCTGCACCACCGCCACCGGCGTGTCGGCCGGGCGGCCGCCGGCCAGCAGCGCGTCGGCGAACACCCCGATCCGCTCCACCGCCATCATCAGCACCAGGGTGCCGCGCAGCCGGGCCAGCGCCGGCCAGTCGACCAGGCTGCGCGGGTCGCCCGGGGGGACGTGCCCGGACACCACGACGATCTCGTGCGCCACCCCGCGGTGGCTGACCGGCACGTCGGCGGTGGCCGGGGCGGCGAACGCGCTGGTGATGCCGGGCACCACGGTGACCGGCACGCCGGCCTCGGCGCAGGCCAGCACCTCCTCGAACCCGCGGCCGAACACGTACGGGTCGCCGCCCTTGAGGCGCACCACGAACCGCCCGGCCCTGGCGTGCTCGACCAGCAGCTCGTTGATCCGGGTCTGGGCCATCGCCCGGCCGTAGGGGATCTTCGAGGCGTCGATCACCTCGACGTGCTGGCCCAGCGCGTCCAGCAGGTCCCGCGGGCCGAGCCGGTCGGTGACCACCACGTCGGCCCGCGACAGCAGCCGCCGGCCGCGCACGGTGATCAGCTCCGGGTCGCCCGGTCCGCCGCCGACCAGCGCCACCCCCGGCCGGACCGGCTCGGCGGTGTCGTCGACCACGCCGGCCTGCACCGCCTCCAGCAGCGCCGTGCGCACGGCGGCGGCGCGCCGGGGCCGTCCCCCGGCCAGCACGCCCACGGTCAACCCGTCGTGGCGGCCGACGGCCGGGGTGACCGCGCTGCCGGACGGGGCGTGGTCGGCGCGCACGCAGAACACCCGACGCCGGGTGGCCTCGTCGGCGACGGCGGCGTTCGACCCCGGGTCGTCGGTGCAGGCGATCGCGTACCAGGCGCCGGCGAGGTCGCCGTCGCGGTAGGGGCGGGCGGTCCAGCGCAGCTCGCGGGCCGCGGCCATGCCCTCCACCGCCGGGGTGACCACGGGGGCCACCACCTCGACGTCGGCGCCCGCGGCGAGCAGGCCGCCGAGCCGGCGCTGGGCCACCGACCCGCCGCCGACCACCACCACCCGGCGCCCGACCAGGTCCAGCCCGACCAGGTAGGGCTCGGTCACATCGGCTCCCCGGCATCCACCCGGACAGTCTGTGCCGGGTCGCGGCCGGCGTCCAACCTCCGGCGCCCGGCGCGAGCGACGTCACCCCCGGCGGGGACCGATCAGGCCGCGCGGCGGGCGTCCGCGTCCGCGTCGGCCAGCGCCGCCGCCGAGGTGACCAGCGAGGTCTCCAGCACCCGGGTCCGGTACCGCGGGTTCATCAGGTTGCCGCCCATCGCGGCCAGGTCGGCCGGGCCCGGGGTGAGCACGGTGACCCGGGTGCCGCCGGCCCGCACCGCCCGCACCTCGGCGTCCAGCCAGTGCGTGAGCACCCGCCGGACGCCGCGCTCGACGCAGGCGACCGGGTCGCGCGGGCGGTCGTAGGCGTGGCTGGCCAGCGGCGCGAGCACGTAGACCTCGTCCAGCTGCGGGGCGCCGGGCCGGGCGAGCAGGTCCACCGAGGTCGCCGACGCCACCCCGCCGTCGACGTAGCGGCGGCCGTCGATCACCCGCGGGGCGAACCAGCCGGGGATCGAGCAGGACGCCAGCACCGCGTCGCCGACGGTGGACGGCGGGGCGCCGTCGCGGCCGAACACCACCCGGCGCCCGGAGTCGTAGTCCACCGCCACCACCCACAGCGGCGCGCCGGGCACCCACCCGTCGGTGGTGACGCCGAGCCTGGTCTGCAGGGCGACCACCATGCGCACCAGCGAGCCCATCCGGGCCCGCCCGGCCGGCAGCAGACCGGCCGCCACCACCACCGGGTTGAGCCGGCCCGGCCGGACGACCGCGCTGGCCAGCAGCCGCGGCGACCCGATCCACGGCAGCGGCACCGGGGGCAGCCCGTCGCCGGACTCGCGCTCGATGGTGCGCATGTCCGGCAGGTCGCCGCCGTCCAGGTCGGCGGCGATCTCCGCGGGCGGCACCCCGCGCTGGTGGGCGACCAGCTCGTCGACGGTCATCCCGCAGCGCAGCGCGGCCCCGTGCACGCTGCCCGCGCTGGTGCCCAGCACCAGGTCGACCTCCCCCAGCGGCCGGTCCAGCCGCTGCGCCAGGGAGACCAGCGCGCCCGTCGTCCACGCCGAGCCGAGGATCCCCCCGGCCCCGAGAACCAGCCCGATCCGCGTCACCGGCCACCTCCGTCGGGGGTTCGTTACTCGACGGTAGCTCCCCCACCCCGCGCCGTCGAGAACGAAGTTGCCGTGCTCGACCGGCCCTGTTGATCACGACAGGTTCGTTCTCGACGGGAGGCGGCGGTCAGGAAGCGGGTGATCGCGGCCGGCTCGCCGGCCGGGTGGGTGTGCAGGAACGACGCGTGCACCGGGCCGTGCACGAAGCCCTCCGGCTCCGCGCCGCGCCACCCCCAGGCCGGGGTGGCGCCGGCCCGCGGGGTGACCGCGCACCGGTGGAACTCGTGCCCGCTCACCCGGGCCCCGGCCGCGAACAGCGGCGACGCGGTCAGCGCCACGGCGTCCCGGTAGCCCAGGCGCAGCCGCCCGGTCATCGCCGCGTCGGCCGGCAGCACCCCGCACAGCGGTACGCCGTCCAGCTCGCGGCACAGGTAGAGCAGCCCGCCGCACTCGGCGTGCACCGGCATCCCGCCCGCCACCGCCTCCCGGACCGCGCCCAGCAGCGCGGTGTTCGACCCCAGCGCCGCCACGTGCTCCTCGGGGAACCCGCCCGGCAGCACCAGCGCCGCCGTGCCCTCGGGCAGCCCCTGGTCGCGCAACGGGTCGACGACCACGACCTCCGCCCCCGCCGCCGCCAGCAGCTCGGCGTGCTCGGCGTACCCGAAGGTGAACGCCGGCCCCCCGAACACCGCGGTGGTGAGTGGACGACGGTGGTCGGGCACTGTTGCGCACTCCCGACCGGGGTCCCAGGACTCGCCGGGGGGCAGCGGTTCGGCCAGGGCGGCGACGGCGTCCAGGTCGACGTGCGCGGCGACCAGTTCGGCCATCGCGTCCACGGCGGCGGTGGCCGCGGCGCCGTGCTCGGCCGCGGTGACCAGGCCCAGGTGCCGGGACGGGACGGCCAGCGCGTCCCGGCGGGGCAACGCGCCCAGCACCGGCAGCCCGACCTCGTCCGCGGCGGCGCGCAGCACGGCCTCGTGCCGGTCGCTGCCGACCTTGTTCAGCACCACGCCGGCGATCCGCACGTCCGGGTCGAACGAGCGGAACCCGTGCAGCAGCGCGGCCAGGCTGCGGGACTGCCCGCGGCAGTCCACCACCAGCAGCACCGGGGCCCGCAGCAGCGCCGCGACCTGCGCGGTGGACCCGGCGCCGTCGGCCAGCCGCCCGTCGAACAGCCCCATCACGCCCTCGACCACGGCCAGCTCGGCGCCGGCCGCGCCGTGCCGGGCCAGCGGACCGATCCGGTCGGCGCCGACCAGCACCGGGTCCAGGTTCCGCCCGGGCCGCCCGGCGGCCAGCGCGTGGTAGCCGGGGTCGATGTAGTCCGGGCCGACCTTGAACGGGGCCACGGTCGTGCCCCGGCGGCGCAGCGCCGCCATCAGGCCGGTGGCCACGGTCGTCTTCCCGCTGCCCGACGACGGTGCGGCGACGACCAGCGAGCGCGCGATCACCCGTGTCCGAGGACCGGGTGCGGCACGTAGGCGGCCTCCAGCGCGGCGATCTCGTCGTCGGACAGCTCGACGTCCACGGCCGCGACGGCGTCCTCGATGTGCCCGGGCTTGGTCGCCCCGATGATCGGCGCGGTGACCGCCTCCTGGTGCAGCATCCAGGCCAGCGCGACCTGGGCCAGCGGCAGCCCGCGCGCCTTGGCCACGTCCGCGACGGCCCGCACGACGGCGTCGTCGGCCTCGGTGTACATCCGGTCGCCGATCGGGTCGCTCGACGAGCGGGTGGTGGTGCGCTCCTCGGGCAGCCTGGCCAGCCGCCCGCGGGCCAGCGGGCTCCACGGGATCACCCCGACGCCCTGGTCCAGGCAGAGCGGGTGCATCTCCCGCTCCTCCTCGCGGTAGATCAGGTTGTAGTGGTCCTGCATGGCCACGAACCGGGTCCAGCCGCCCAGGTCGGCGGTGTGCTGGGCCTTGGCGAACTGCCAGGCGTACATGCTGGAGGCGCCGAGGTAGCGGGCCTTGCCGGCGCGCACGACGTCGTGCAGCGCCTCCATGGTCTCCTCGATCGGGGTGGTCGGGTCCCAGCGGTGGATCTGGTAGAGGTCCACGTGGTCGGTGCCCAGCCGGCGCAGCGACCGGTCGATGCTGGCCAGGATGTGCTTGCGGTTGAGGCCGCGGTCGTTGGGGCCGTCGCCGACGGGCATGAACACCTTGGTCGCCAGCACGTAGTCGTCGCGGTCGGTGAACAGCTCACCCAGCAGCGTCCCGGTGACCTCCTCGCTGGCCCCGAGCGAGTACATGTCGGCGGTGTCGAAGAAGGTGATCCCGGCCTCGACGGCGGCGCGCACCAGCGGGCGCGAGGCCTCCAGGTCGAGCACCCATTCCCGCCACGAGGGGCTGCCGTAGCTCATCATGCCCAGGCAGATGCGCGACACCTTCAGGCCGGTCGATCCCAGACGCGTGTGCTCCACGCCCCGGGACACTACCCCGCGAACGGCACCGGGACCGCCCGGCGGAGATCGTCCCCGGTGACCGGCTCACCGTGCCCGACCAGGGCGAGGTCGACGTCCAGGGCGGTCGGCGCGCGGCGGAACCGCGGCTCACCACTCGATGCCGCGCTGGCCCTTCTGCCCGGCGTCCATCGGGTGCTTGACCTTGGTGGTCGCCATCACCAGGTCGGCCGCGTCCACCAGTTCCGGCGGGGCGTCCCGGCCGGTGATCACCACGTGCTGGCTGCCGGGCCGGTCGGTCAGCGTCCGCACCACGTCCTCGACGTCCACCCAGCCCCACTT
>DASQMQ010000667.1:0-3746 GCA_035645455.1 Pseudonocardia sp. | reverse complement strand
ACCTTTCATCGACGAAGGAGCGCACCACCATGTCCGACCACCTCCGCAGCGGCCTTGCCCGCCGCCGGTTCCTGCTCGGCTCCCTCGGCGTCGGCGCCGGAGCGGCGCTGACCGCGTGCACCAGCAACGAGCCGGCCGGCGCCCCGACCGGGGGCGGGGCCGCCGTGGCCGCGCCCGCCGGTGAGAACTCCGAGGCCGGCGACCCGGTGACCATCGGGTTCTCCGCGCCGGCCGCCGACCACGGCTGGATCGCCGCGATCGCCAACAACGCCCAGGCCCAGGCCGACGAGTACCCCGACGTGACCTTCGAACCGGTCAACCCGACCAACGACATCGCCCAGCAGATCGCGGCCGTGCAGACCCTGATCAACCAGGGGGTCGACGCGCTGGTCCTGCTGCCCAACGACGGCAGCCAGCTGACCTCGGTCGGGCGCCAGGCGATGGAGGCCGGCATCCCGGTGATCAACCTGGACCGGATCTTCGACTCGCCGCTGGCCTACCGGACCTGGATCGGTGGCGACAACTACGGCATGGGCGTGTCCGCGGGCAACTACGTCGGCCAGCGGCTGCGCGAGGCCGGCGTGGCCAACCCGGTGATCGGCGAGATCGCCGGCATCGACAACCTGCCGCTGACCCAGCAGCGCAGCCAGGGCTTCGCCGACGCGCTGGCCACCTTCGGGTTCGCGGTCGGCCCGCGCCAGGCCGCGGACTTCACCGCCCAGGGCGGGCAGCGGGTCACCGCCAACCTGCTGCAGGCCGCGCCGAAGCTGGACGCGGTCTGGAACCACGACGACGACCAGGGCATCGGCGTGCTCGCGGCGATCCAGCAGGCCGGGCGCAGCGAGTTCTTCATGGTCGGCGGCGCCGGCTCGGCGAACGCCATGCGCTCGATCCAGGCCGACGACACCGTCCTCAAGGCGACGGTCACCTACAGCCCGTCGATGGCGTCCTCGGCGGTGGCGCTGGCCCGGCTGGTGGCCCAGCGCCGCGGCATGGGCGATCTCGCCGAGCGCGAGGTGCCGGCCTCGATCACCCTGGCCTCGGCCACCATCACCAGCGAGAACGTGGGCGACTACCTGCCGCTGGGCTTCGAATCGTGACCCCTGCCGACACCCCTGGCGCCGACCGCACCGGTACCGCCCGGCTGGGCGTCGGCATGGTCGGCTACGCCTTCATGGGCGCGGCGCACTCGCAGGCCTGGCGAACCGCGGGCCGGTTCTTCGACCTGCCGCTGGAGCCGGAGATGGCGGTGCTCTGCGGCCGCGACGAGACCGCCGCCCGGGCCGCGGCGGCGAAGCTGGGCTGGCGCTCGGTGGAGACCGACTGGAAGAACCTGCTCACCCGCGACGACGTGCAGCTGGTCGACATCTGCACGCCCGGCGACACGCACGCCGAGATCGCGGTGGCCGCGCTGGACGCGGGCAAGCACGTGCTGTGCGAGAAGCCGCTGGCCAACAGCGTCGACGAGGCCAGGGCGATGGTGGCCGCAGCGCGCCGGGCCCGGGCCCGTGGGGTGCACAGCGCGGTCGGGTTCAACTACCGGCGGGTCCCGGCGGTGGCACTGGCCCGCCGGCTGGTCGAGCAGGGCCGGATCGGGCAGATCCGCCACGTGCGGGCCAGCTACCAGCAGGACTGGATCGTCGATCCGGAGTTCCCGCTGGTCTGGCGGCTGCAGAAGGACAAGGCCGGATCCGGGGCGCTGGGCGACATCGGCGCGCACATCGTGGACATGGCCCAGTTCGTCACCGGCGACCTGCTCAGCGGGGTCAGCGCGCTCACCGAGACCTTCGTCCGGGAGCGGCCGCTGCCCGCGGCGTCCAGCGGGCTGTCCGCGTCCGGGTCGACCGCCCGCGGCGAGGTCACCGTGGACGACGCGGCGCTGTTCCTGGGCCGGTTCGCCGGCGGGGCGGTGGCCAGCTTCGAGGCCACCCGGTTCGCCACCGGCCGCAAGAACGCGCTGCGCCTGGAGGTCAACGGCAGCGCCGGGTCGCTGGCGTTCGACTTCGAGTCGATGAACGAGCTGGCGTTCTTCGACGGCGTCGAGGACCCGGAGACCGCCGGTTTCCGGCGGATCCTGGTCACCGAGCCGACCCACCCCTACACCGGCGCCTGGTGGCCGCCCGGCCACGGCCTGGGCTACGAGCACACCTTCACCCACGAGGTGGCCGACCTGGTGCGCGATCTGGCCGCCGGCACCGACCCGACGCCGTCGTTCGTCGACGGGCTGCAGGTGCAGCTGGTGCTCGAGGCCGTCGAGCGCTCGGCGGCCGCCGACAGCGCCTGGCAGCCCGTCGAGCGGGCCGACCAGCAGGACACGGAGGAGAGCTGATGGCGCGACCGATCACCCTGTTCACCGGGCAGTGGGCCGACCTGCCGTTCACCGAGGTCGCCCGGCTGGCCGGGGAGTGGGGCTACGACGGACTGGAGATCGCCTGCTGGGGCGACCACTTCGACCCGTGGGCGGCGGTCGAGGACGACGACTACGTGCAGGGCCGCCGCGACATCCTGGACGAGCACGGCCTGCAGGTCTTCGCGATCTCCAACCACCTCACCGGCCAGGCCGTCTGCGACGACCCGATCGACGCCCGCCACCAGGGCATCCTGCCCGCTCGGGTGTGGGGCGACGGCGAGCCCGAGGGCGTGCGGCAGCGGGCCGCGGAGGCCATGAAGACCACCGCGCGGGCGGCGGCGAAGCTCGGCGTGGACACCGTGGTCGGGTTCACCGGCTCGAGCATCTGGAAGACCGTGGCGATGTTCCCGCCGGTTGCGCAGTCGATGGTGGACGCCGGCTACCAGGACTTCGCCGACCGCTGGAACCCGATCCTGGACGTGTTCGACGAGGTCGGGGTGCGGTTCGCGCACGAGGTGCACCCCAGCGAGATCGCCTACGACTACTGGACCACGGTGGCCGCGCTGGAGGCGGTCGGGCACCGCCCGGCGTTCGGGCTGAACTGGGACCCCAGCCACTTCGTGTGGCAGGACCTGGATCCGGTCGCGTTCCTGCTCGACTTCCGCGACCGGATCTACCACGTGGACTGCAAGGACGCCAAGCGCCAGGTCGGCAACGGCCGCAACGGCCGGATGGGCTCGCACCTGGCCTGGGCCGACCCGCGCCGGGGCTGGGACTTCGTCTCCACCGGGCACGGCGACGTGCCGTGGGAGGCGTGCTTCCGGATGCTCAACCACATCGGCTACGCCGGGCCGATCTCGGTCGAGTGGGAGGACGCCGGGATGGACCGGCTGGTCGGGGCCCCCGAAGCGCTGGAGTTCGTCCGGCGGCTGGCGTTCGACCCGCCGTCGGCGGCGTTCGACGCGGCGTTCAGCAGCAGCTGAGCAGCGGGGCGGAGCGGGCGGAGCCGGGAGGTCTCCGCCCGCTCCGGCGTGTCCGGGTCAGGGTGTCGGGAGCCCGTCGACGGCGGCGGTCATCGAGACCGGCTCGATCGTGAAGCTGAAGGCGGGGGCGGTGGCCGGAGCGGCGACGGTGCTGGTGGGCGTGATGTCGGTCGGCCCGCCGCGGGCGTCCGGGGTTCGGCCGGTTCCCGGGTTGGATGCGGCCGGGTGGCTGCTCGGCCGGGTGGTGGTGGCGTAGGCGACGACGCCGAGGTCGGTGGGTGGGCCGGCGGCGTCGGTGCGCGCCGACGAGCCCTGGCCGTTCCCGTTGGCGCCGGCGTTGCCGTTGCCGTTGCCGTTGCCGTTGCCGTTGCCGCCAGCGTTCCCGTTCCCGTTGGCGCCGCCGTTGCCGTTCC
>DASQMQ010000666.1:0-8213 GCA_035645455.1 Pseudonocardia sp. | reverse complement strand
CGGTCGGCCGGCTGCGTCGTCGGCGGCCGGCCGCCGGCTGACCGCGGCCGGTGCGCTGGTGAGTTCCTGCTGCCCAGCCGGCTGCGGAGCCGGCGTGCCGGGCTGGTCATCGGTCGCCGGCTCCGGCGCGGCGTCCACCGCCGGCCGCTGCGCCGCGAACTGCGCCGTCTGCGGCTCGCCGACCCCGGTCAGCACCGCGGCCGGCAGCGCCACCGTGCACACCAGCCCGGTCTCCTCGCCCGCGGCCAGCGCGACGGTGATCCCGTGCCACCCCGCCAGCCGGGCCACCGCGGGCAACCCCAGCCGCCGGGCCACCGCGAGGTCGACCGCCGGCGGGTCGGCCAGCGCCGTGTTGGCCTCGGCCAGGGCGTGCGCCGCCATCCCGACGCCCCGGTCCGCGACGGTCAGCACCCGGCCGCCGTCGTCGCCGTGCGCGGACCGCACGGTGACCGTCGTGTCCGGCGGGGAGAACCGCAGCGCGTTCTCGACCAGTTCGGTCAGCAGGTGGGCGACGTCGGCGGCGGCGCGGCCGGTCACCCCGGGCCCCTCGCCGACCTCGACCCGCACCCGGTCCGGGTCCTCCGCGCCGGTGGCCACCGCCTGCGCGATCTCGCGCAGCGGGACCGGGTCGCCCGCCGGTCGCGGCGGCTGCTCCCCGGCCAGCACCAGCAGGTTCTCCGCGGTGCGGCGGGCCCGGGAGGTCAGGTGGTCGAGCCGGGCCAGCTCGGCCAGCCGGTCCGGGTCGTGCTCGGCGCCCCGCAGCCGGTCCAGCACCTCCCGCTGCCGGTGGGTGGTGCCCTGTGACCGGCGGGCCAGGCCGACCAGCAGGTCGGCCACGACCGGCGCCCGGCCCGGCCCGGTCCCGGCGAGGCGGGCGGCCGGCTCGTGGTGACCGGCCCACGCCACCAGCGCGACCGCGGCGCAGACCGCGGCGACCGCGACGGCGTGCACCAGCACCCAGGTCCACGGCGCCGCCGCGGCGGCCGGACCCAGCGGCAGCGGGACGCCCGGCGCCAGTGCGCCGACCACGTCCAGGACCACCGCCACCAGCCCGGCGACCAGCAGCGCGGGCCACCAGCGGTACAGCGCGACCAGCGCGAGGACCAGGACCAGGTGCGCGGCCCCCTCACCCAGACCGGTCAGCCCGACGAGCGCGGCCGAGGACCAGGCCGACCCCACGGCGACGGCGAGCGCGGCGGCCGCGCGCCGGCCCGCGACGGCGTCGCGGCCCATCCCGAGGGCACCGACCCCGAGGGCGACGACCGGCACCACCACCGCGACGACGAGGGTGCCCGTCGGGCGGCCGAGGGCGACGCCGAGCGCCACCAGCCCGAGCACGTGCACCGCCAGCACGCCGAGGAGCAGGCGGTGGCGGGGGCGCCACTGCGCCGGTTCGGGAGCAGGGCCGCGTCGCCGCGGATCGAGCATGGCCTTCCACATGGATGCGCACCGTCTCTCCCCGGTGATCACCACGGCGTCAGCCGTTCGGACGAGTACCTCGAGCCCTGATCACGCGGAGTAACACTAAGCCAGCGGGGAGTGAGGAGAGTACTGCGTCGCTACGTGATCGTGTCCACACCCTCGGCGACGATGCCCGGAACGGCTGAGGCCGCGCGTCGACCGGTCGGCGGCCGGCCGGTCAGCTCCAGATGGTGACGTGCACCGGTGGCCGGAAGGTGGCCGCCGGCACCCCCGATCCGGGCGAGCGCAGCAGGCGCATCGCCTCCGGCGTCCCGAGGAACCGCTGCAGCGCGGTCGCCGCCGGGTGCCGCCGGTCGGCCGGCAGCGTGGTGGCGTGCCAGTACGACTCGACCGGCGTCGGCGCCACCTCGACCACCTGCAACTCGCGCCGCCGCAGCCGGTGCGCGGCCAGGTGCCGCAGCCCGGGTGCCACGCCGCCGCCGCGGGCGGCCGCGTCCCAGGCCGCGGTCTGGTTCGGGAACACGGTCAGCCGGGAGTCCGGCACGCCGAGGGCCCGCAGCAGCCGCCCGATCTCGCCGTCCGGGTCGGTCCCGGACGGTCCCACCAACCACTGCCAGTGCGCCGGCCCGCCGCGCGGCGGCGTGCCCGCCGCGGCCAGCGCGACCAGGTGGCACCGGAAGATCCGCTCGCTGACCAGGCCGGACGTCGTCCCCAGGTGCGGGCCGATGGCCACGTCGACCAGCCGTTGGGCGACCAGCACCCCCATCTCCGCGGTCCCGGCCACCCCGGTGGTCAGCTCCACCGCGCCGGCCGTCCGCGCGCCGAACCCGGTGACCAGCGGGCCGGCCACGAACTCGGCGATGTCGTGCGAGGTCACCAGGCGCAGCCGGTCCGGGGCGCCGCTGGCCGAGCGCACCGCCGACTCCGCCTCCACGCCCAGCCCGACGATCTGCGCGGCGATGGTGATCAGCCGCTGCCCGCCCGCGGTCAGCTCCATGCCGCGTTCGCCGCGGACGATCAGCCGGTCGCCGAAGTGCCGGCGCAGCGCGGCCAGGGCCTGCGACACGGCCGGCTCGCTGACGTCCAGCGTGGTCGCCGCGGCCTTGACCGAGCCCAGCCGGGCGACGAGCACGAACGCCGTCAGTTGGGTCAGGGTCATCACCCGATTGTGTCGGACCGCGGTCCTAAGGGAACGGTTAACCCGCGATTGCGTGCGCGCTCGGTCGGCAGCACGCTGCGCTGCGTACCGGGCACGGGGGCCCGGTGCGACGAGGGGAGTCGCCCGTGCAGGTGCCCGCCCAGTTCGATTACGAGAGAGCCACCAGCGTCCAGCACGCGATCGCGCTGCTGACCCGCTACGGCCCGGAGTCCCGCCTGGTGGCCGGCGGGCACAGCCTCATCCCGATGATGAAGCTGCGGATCGCCAACCCGGAGACCCTGGTCGACATCAACGACCTCGACGAGCTCACCGGCATCCGGATCGACAGCGGGGTCGACCGGACCCACCTGCGGATCGGGGCCATGGTGCGGCACGCCGAGCTGCTGGACTCCGCGCTGGCCGCCGAGCACGTGCCGATCCTGATCGACGCCGAGCGGGTGATCGCCGACCCGGTGGTGCGCAACCGCGGCACCGTCGGCGGGTCGCTGTGCCAGGCCGACCCGTCCGAGGACCTGTCCGCCGCGTTCAGCGCGCTGTACGCGACCGCCGTGATCGAGGGCGAGGGCGGGCGGCGCGAGGTGCCGGTCCGGGACTTCCACACCGGGCCCTACCAGACCGTGGTCGGCGACGCCGAGATCGTCGTGGAGATCCGGGTGCCGGTCCGGCCCGGCGGCGGCAGCGCCTACACCAAGGTCGAGCGCCGGGTCGGCGACTGGGCGGTGGCCGCGGCCGGCGCCGCCATCTGGCTGGACGGGGACACCGTCGCCGACGTGGGCATCGGGCTGACCGCGGTGGGCGCGACGCACTTCTGCGCCCCGCAGGCCGAGGAGTTCCTGCGCGGCGCCCCGGCGACCGCGGAGTCCTTCGCCGCCGCCGGCCGGATCGCCGCCGAGCACGTCGCCCCGGTCGCCGACCAGCGCGGCCCCGAGGACTACAAGCGCCACCTGGCCGGCGAGCTGACCACCAGGGCACTGCGCCGGGCCGCCGCCCGCGCCCGCGGACAGGAGGCCTGACCATGCAGATCACCGTCACCGTGAACGGCGTCGCGCACACCCGCGAGGTGGAGCCGCGGCTGCTGCTCGTGCACTTCCTGCGCGACGAGCTGCGGCTCACCGGCACCCACTGGGGCTGCGACACCTCCAACTGCGGGGTGTGCGTGGTCCGGCTGGACGGGATGCCGGTCAAGTCCTGCACCGTGCTGGCCGTGATGGCCGACGGGCACGAGGTGCAGACCGTCGAGGGGCTGGCCTCGGGCACCGGGCTGGACCCGGTCCAGCAGGCGTTCAGCGACAAGCACGGGCTGCAGTGCGGGTTCTGCACCCCCGGGATGATGATGACCGGCCGCGCCCTGCTGGACCGCACGCCGGACCCGTCCGACGACGAGATCCGGGAGGCCATCTCCGGGCAGATCTGCCGGTGCACCGGCTACGAGAACATCGTGCGGTCGCTGCGCGCGGCCGCGGAGACCGAACGCGCCGCCCGCACCGGGCAGGAGGCCCAGGCATGAGCACCGACACCACCGGCGCCCGGACCGGCGTCGACGCCCCCGGCGAGGCTCCCACCGAGGTCGCGCCGACCGAGGTCTGCGCGAGCACCCCGATGGGCTACGGCTCGATGCGGCGCAAGGAGGACGCCCGGTTCATCCGCGGCGCCGGCCGCTACCTCGACGACATCGCGCTGCCCGGGATGTTGCACGGGGCGATCCTGCGCAGCCCGTTCGCCCACGCCAGGATCGTCTCCATCGACACCAGCGCGGCCGAGGCGCACCCCAAGGTCAAGGCCGTGATCACCGGCGAGACGCTGGCCGGGCTGGGGCTGGCCTGGATGCCCACGCTCAGCCACGACGTGCAGGCCGTGCTGGCCACCGACAAGGTCCGGTTCCAGGGCCAGGAGGTCGCCTTCGTCGTCGCCGAGGACCGCTACGCGGCCCGCGACGCGCTCAGCCTGATCGAGGTCGACTACGAGCCGCTGGACGCGGTGATCGACGCGAAGACGTCGTTGGACCCGGGCGCCCCGGTCATCCGCGACGACCTGGAGGGCCGCACCGACAACCACATCTTCGACTGGGAGGCCGGCGACGCCGCGGCGACCGACGAGGTGTTCGCGACCGCCGACGTCGTCGCGACCTGCGACATGCTCTACCCGCGCTCGCACCCGGCGCCGATGGAGACCTGCGGCTCCATCGCCAGCATGGACCCGGTCTCCGGCAAGCTGACCGTCTACACCACCACCCAGGCCCCGCACGCGCACCGGACGGTGTACGCGCTGGTCGCCGGCCTGCCCGAGCAGAAGATCCAGATCATCGCGCCGGACATCGGCGGCGGGTTCGGCAACAAGGTCGGCATCTACCCCGGCTACGTGTGCGCCGTGGTCGGCTCCATCGTCACCGGCGCGCCGGTGAAGTGGGTGGAGGACCGCTCGGAGAACCTGATGGCGACCTCGTTCGCCCGGGACTACCACATGCACGGCGAGATCGCCGCGACCGCGGACGGCAAGCTGCTCGGGATCCGGGTGAAGGTGCTCGCCGACCACGGCGCGTTCAACGGCACCGCGCAGCCGTCCAAGCTGCCGGCCGGGCTGTTCCACGTGTTCAGCGGGTCCTACGACATGGCCGCGGCGCACTGCGCGGTCACCGGCGTCTACACCAACAAGGCGCCCGGCGGGGTGGCCTACGCCTGCTCGTTCCGGATCACCGAGGCGGTGTACCTGGTCGAGCGGCTGGTCGACGTGCTGGCCCACGACCAGGGCTGGGACCCGGCCGAGCTGCGGATGAAGAACCTGCTGACCTCCGACCAGTTCCCGTACACCACGGCGCTGGGCTGGGAGTACGACTCCGGGGACTACCCGGCGACGCTGCGCCGGGCCCTGGACATCGCCGGCTACGCCGACCTGCGCCGCGAGCAGGACGAGCGCCGCCGCCGGCGCGACGAGCACGGCTCCGACGAGCCGCTGATGGGCATCGGGCTGTCGTTCTTCACCGAGGCGGTCGGGGCGGGTCCGCGGCGGACCATGGACATCCTCGGGCTGGGCATGGCCGACGGCGCCGAACTGCGGGTGCACCCCACCGGCAAGGCGGTGCTGCGGCTGTCGTGCATGTCCCAGGGGCAGGGCCACGCCACCACGTTCGCCCAGATCGTGGCCGAGGAGCTGGGCATCTCCCCGGACGACATCGAGGTCGTCCAGGGCGACACCGACCAGACCCCGTTCGGGCTGGGCACCTACGGCTCGCGGTCCACCCCGGTCTCCGGGGCGGCCACCGCGGTGGTGGCCCGCAAGGTCCGGGAGCGGGCGAAGATCGTGGCCGCGGCCATGCTCGAGGTGTCCCCGGACGACCTGGAGTGGCAGAAGGGCCGGTTCACCGTGGCCGGCGACCCGTCGGCGTCCGCGGCGATCGCCGACATCGCCATGGCCGCGCACTCCGACCTGGAGCTGCCCGAGGGCGTCGAGGGCCACCTGGACGCCACCTGCGTCTACAACCCGCCCAACCTGACCTACCCGTGCGGGGCCTACATCTGCGTGGTCGACGTCGACCCGGGCACCGGGCAGGTCAAGGTGCGCCGGTTCATCGCCGTCGACGACTGCGGGGTGCGGATCAACCCGATGATCGTCGAGGGCCAGGTGCACGGCGGGCTGGCCGACGGCATCGGGATGGCGCTGATGCAGCTGATGGCCTTCGACTCCGACGGCAACCACCTCGGCGCGTCGTTCATGGACTACCTGCTGCCCACCGCGATGGAGTGCCCGTCGTGGGAGCTGGGGGAGACCGTGACCCCGTCGCCGCACCACCCGATCGGGGCCAAGGGCGTCGGTGAGTCGGCGACCGTCGGCTCGCCGCCCGCGGTGGTGAACGCGGTGCTGGACGCGATCGGGGTGCGGCACGCGGACATGCCGCTGACCCCGGCGCAGGTGTGGCGGGCCGTGCAGGGCCACCCGCTGCGCACCGACCTGGCGATCGGCTGACGGCGCTCCGCGATGGCCGACGTCAGGTTGCTGGACCGGGCCAGCCGGCTGCGCACCGGGCGCACCCCGTTCGTGCTGGCCACCGTGGTGCGCGCGGAGCGGCCGACCAGCGCCCGGCCCGGCGACCAGGCGCTGGTGCTCGCCGACGGGACCATGGAGGGTTTCGTCGGCGGCTCCTGCGCGGAGTCGACCACGCGGGCCGAGTCGCTGCGGGTGCTCACGTCGGGGGAGGCCGGACTGCTCCGGATCACCCCCGGCGGCGCGCTGGACATCTTCCTGGAGCCGGTGCTGCCGCCCGCCCTGGTCCTGGTCCGCGGGGAGTCCCCGGTGGCCAGGGCGCTGGTGCGGCTGGGCGGCGCGCTCGACCACGACGTGCAGCTCGTCGACGACCCGGCCGCGCCGCTGCCGGTGGACACCGCGGCCGTGGTCGTCGCCTCGCACGGGCAGGACGAGGAGGAGGTGCTGGCCGCGGCGCTGACCGCGGGCGTGCCCTACGTCGCCCTGGTCGCCAGCCGGCAGCGGGCGGCCGGGGTGCTGGCCGCGGTGGCCGCCCGGGAGGTGCTGGGCGTCGAGCGGGTGCACGCCCCGGCCGGGCTGGACATCGGGGCGCGCACCCCGGGCGAGATCGCGCTGTCGGTGTTCGCCCAGATCGTCGCGCTGCGGTCGGCGCCGGCCACCGACGCCATGCCGCAGCCGCGGCCGGCGCCGGTGATCGACCCGGTGTGCGGGATGGAGGTGCTGCCCGTGGCGCCGACGCCGTCCGCGTCCGATCCGGAGCAGGGGACCGTGTGGTTCTGCGGCCCCGGCTGCCGGACGGCCTACCTCGCCGACCCGCGCGGGTTCCGGTCGTGACCGGGCCCGACGGCCTCCCGGTCGACGTGGACGCGTTGCGCGCCGGCCTGGACGCGACCGGCTACCTCACCGACGACGCCCTGGCCACGGCCCTGTTCCTGGCCGTGCGGATGGGTCAGCCGATCCTGCTGGAGGGCGAGCCGGGGGTCGGCAAGACCCAGGCCGCCAAGGCGCTGGCCGAGCTGCTCGACACCCCGCTGCTGCGCCTGCAGTGCTACGAGGGGATCACCGCGGCCGAGGCGCTCTACGAGTGGAACTACCCGCGCCAGCTGCTGTCGATCCGGCTGGCCGAGTCGCGCGGCGAGCAGTTGCGCGACGCCGACCTGTTCACCGCCGAGCACCTGCTGGCCCGGCCGCTGCTGGCCGCCATCGACCACCCGGGCCCGCGCCCGGCGGTGCTGCTGATCGACGAGGTCGACCGGGCCGACGACGAGTTCGAGGCGTTCCTGTTCGAACTGCTCGCCGAGTCCGCGGTGACCATCCCGGAGCTCGGCACCCGCCGCGCGGTGCTCCCGCCGGTCGCGGTGCTGACCTCCAACCGCACCCGCGACCTGCACGACGCGCTCAAACGCCGCTGCCTCTACCACTGGATCGGCTACCCCGACCGGGACCGCGTCCAGGAGATCGTCCGGCGCCGGGTGCCCGCCGCGGCCGGCTGGCTGGCCGGCCGGGTCGCCGCGGCGGTGCACCGGATGCGCGGCCTGGACCTGCTCAAACCCCCCGGTGTGGCCGAGGCGATCAGCTGGGCCACCGCGCTGCACGTGCTCGGGGTGACCGAACTCGACGCCACCGCGGCCGAACGCACCCTGGGTGCGGTGCT
>DASQMQ010000665.1:0-6076 GCA_035645455.1 Pseudonocardia sp. | reverse complement strand
CACCCCGCCCGACGCCTGGAGAGCCACCCTCCAGGCCTCTGACGCCGGCGAGGTGGCTTTCCGGGCGCTCGGCGACGGGGCCCTCGTTGGAGGGGCGGGTCAGGAGTAGCTGACGGAGTCGTCGTCGGCGTCGGCCTTGGTCAGCCGCCGGGTGAGGTAGAGCAGCTCCAGGGCCAGCTCGGCGGCGCTGGCCATCGGGCCCGGGTCCTCGGTGCCGCCGGCGTCGAGCCGCCCGGCCACCTCGGTGAGCGTGCGCACCGCGGGCAGCGCGGCGACGACCTCCCCGGCCGGCACCCGCTCCCCGGTCCGCACCGGGTGCCCGGCGACCGCCTCGGCCAGCGGGTTGAGGTCGATGCCGCGCAGCCGGGCGCGGGCGGTGTCGGCGGTGGCCCGGCGCAGCAGGTGGCTCAGGTGCTCGGCCTCGCGGCCCTCCTCGCCGGAGGCGAACTCCAGCTTGCCGCGCAGCACCGCGGGCACCGACTCCAGGTCGATCGGGCGGGCGTAGGCGCGGGCCTCGCCGGTGATCGCGGCCCGGCGCAGCGCCGCCGCGGCGACGGTCTCCGCGGCGGCCACGGCGAACCGCGCCGACACCCCGGAACCCTGGTCGACCGCGCTGGACTCGCGCAGCGCCCGGGTGAACCGGGCGACCACCTCGAGCAGGTGCCGCGGCACCTCGGCCACCAGGTCGGCCTCCTGCTCGACCAGCTCGACCTCGTCGGCCAGCTCCAGCGGGTAGTGCGTGCGGACCTCGGCGCCGAACCGGTCCTTGAGCGGGGTGATGATCCGCCCGCGGTTGGTGTAGTCCTCCGGGTTCGCGCTGGCCACCAGCAGGATGTCCAGCGGCAGCCGCAGCGTGTAGCCGCGGACCTGGATGTCGCGCTCCTCCATCACGTTGAGCAGCGAGACCTGGATCCGCTCGGCGAGGTCGGGCAGCTCGTTGATGGCCACCACGCCGCGGTGGGCGCGCGGGACCAGGCCGTAGTGGATGGTCTCCGGGTCGCCCAGCGAACGGCCCTCGGCCACCTTGACCGGGTCGACGTCGCCGATCAGGTCGGCGACCGCGGTGTCCGGGGTGGCCAGCTTCTCGGTGTAGCGCTCGTCGCGGTGCCGCCAGGCGACGGGCAGGTCGTCGCCCAGTTCGGCGGCCCGCCGCCGGGACGCCGGGGTGATCGGCTCGTAGGGGTGCTCGCCCAGCTCGGCGCCCTCGATGACCGGGGTCCACTCGTCGAGCAGGGTGACGATCGAGCGCAGCAGCCGGGTCTTGCCCTGGCCGCGCTCGCCGAGCAGCACGACGTCGTGGCCGGCGATCAGCGCCCGCTCCAGCTGCGGGAGCACGGTGGACTCGAAACCGACGATGCCGGGCCACGGATCGGCGCCGGCGCGCAGGGCGGCGAGCAGGTTGTCGCGGATCTCGTCCTTGACACCGCGCAGCCGGTGACCGGACGCGCGCAGCTCGCCGAGGGTGCGAGGAAGATCATGGGGCACGGCTCCCACGCTACGCCCGGCGAGCGCATCCGGCGCGCACGCGCCGTCGCCCCGCCCGACCGCCGATCCACCCGTTGACCTCGACCCGGCTTCAACTCCTAGCGTCGGTTCCGACACCGATCGACGGGGAGGACCAGCATGAAGGCGATCCGGCAGGACGAGTTCGGCGCGGCCGAGGTGCTGCGGTACGCGGAGGTGCCCGACCCCGAACCGGGCCCGGGACAGGTGCGCATCGACGTCGCCGCGGCCGGCGTGCACCTCATCGACACCTCGGTCCGGGCGGGGCTGGGCGGCGGCCCGTTCCCGCTGCCGGCGCTGCCGATGACCCCGGGCCGGGAGGTCGCCGGCACGGTCGGCGCGCTCGGCCCGGACGTCGACCCGGACTGGCGGGGCCGGGTCGTCGTCGCGCACCTGGGGCAGGCCAACGGCGGCTACGCCGAGCGGGCGGTGGCCGCGGTGGGGTCGCTGCACCCGGTGCCCGATGGGCTGTCCCCGGCCGAGGCGGTGGCGATGATCGGCACCGGGCGCACCGTGATGGCCGTGCTGGAGGTCGCCCCGCCCGGACCGGACGACGTGGTGCTGGTCCCGGCAGCGGCCGGCGGGATCGGCCCGCTGCTGGTGCAGGCCGGGCGGCGTGCCGGGGCGACGGTGGTGGGCCTGGCCGGGGGCCCGGAGAAGGTGGCCCGGGTGCGCGCGCTGGGCGCCGACGTCGCCGAGGACTACCGGGACCCCGGCTGGGCGGACCGGGTGCGCGAGCAGGTGGGCGGGGCCACGGTGACGGTGCTGTTCGACGGGGTCGGGGGCGAGGTCGGGCGGGCCGCGCTCGACCTGCTCGCCGCCCCGGCCCGGGTGGTGCTGTTCGGTTGCTCCGCGGGCAGCGTCACCGCTCTCACCAGTGCCGACATCGTCGCCCGCAGCCTGCAGGTGACCTGGGCGATCGGCCCGCGGATCCTGCGCCGGCCGGGTGGGCTGCGCCCGCTGGAGGAGGCGGCGCTGGCCGCGGCGGCCCGCCGCGAGCTGGTGCCGCTGGTGCACCCGCCGTTCCCGCTGGCCGACGCGGCCGGGGCGCACCGGGCGCTGGAGTCCCGGGCGACCACGGGCAAGGTGATCCTGGCACCGTGAGCCCGGCGGAACCGTCGGCGAGGCGCGCCGGTACGGCTCGCCCGGCCGGGTGCTGGGCCCGGGCGGGAATGCCGCGCATCGGGGCGCGCGTTACGCCGGGACGTGACCTCCCCCGGCCGCTCGGCGGTTCTGCTGGGCCTGTTGTTCGGCCTGGCCGGCATGTCCACCTCGGCGGTCACCGTCGCGCTCCCGGAGCTGGCCCGCGACCTGGCCGTGACGCCGTCCACCGCGGCCTGGATGGTCTCCGGCTACGCCGTGGCGCTGGCCGTGGGCACCCCGATGCACGGCCGGCTGGCCGACATGGTCGGCATCCGCGGCCCGCTGTGCGCCGGGATCGTGGCCATGACCATCGGGGCCTCGGTGGCCGCGCTCGCCCCGTCGTTCGGGATCCTGATGGGCGCCCGGGTGCTGCAGGGCCTGGGCGCCGCCGCGGTCCCGGTCCTGGCCACCGCCCTGATCAGCGCCCGGTTCGAGGGCGCCGAGCGGGGCGCGGCGCTGGGCCGGATCGCCGGGGTGGCCGGCACCATGGGCTCGCTCGGTCCGATCGTCGGCGGCGCCGCGGAGGCGCTGGGCGGGTGGCGGCTGGCCGTCGCGCTGCCGGTGCTCGGACTGCTGGCCGTGCCGCCGCTGGCCCGGGTGGCGCCGTCGCGCGGCAGCGGGGAACGGCTGGACGGGTTCGGGGCGCTGTTCGTCGCGCTGAGCGCCTCCGGCCTGGTGCTGCTGATCCAGTCCCCGTCGACCGGGCTGGTCGTCGCCGGGGTGGGCGCGGCGCTGCTGGCCGCCGGGACGCCGCTGCTGGCCTGGTGGGTCCGCCGCCGACCGGACGGCTTCCTGCCGCTGTCGATCATCACCAACCGGACCGTGCTGCGCAGCGCGTTCGCCGCCGCGGCGGTGCCGGCGAGCTGGTTCGCCCTGCTGCTCGGGGTGCCGCTGGCCGCCGCCTCCTGGGGGTGGACCCCGCTGGCCACCGGCGCCCTGCTGCTGCCGGCCGCGGCGGTCGGGTTCGTCTCGCCGGCGCTGGCCAAGGCGCTGCTGCGCAGGTTGGGGGCACGGCGGTCGATCGCGTTGGCCTGCCCGACGGCCGTGGTGGCCCTGGCGACCGCCGCGGCGGGCACGGCCGCGCAGTCCCCGGTGCTGCTGGCGACCGCGGTGGTGCTGGTCTCGGCGGCCTTCGGGATCGGGCAGCCGGCGATGATCTCCTCGGTGGGCGCCGCGGTGCCCGACAGCCAGCGCGGGGTCGCCCTGGGCATCGCCACGCTGGTCTTCCTCACCGGGGCCAGCGTGGGCGCGGCGCTGATCGGCGGGCTGGCCGTGCTGATCGGCATCCCGGCGGCGTTCGTGCTGCTGGTGGCGCTGCCGCTGGCCGGACTGGTCGGGCTGCTGACCGGTGGTCCGGACCGGGTCGTCGAACGGACCGGGCCGACCGGCTGAGCGCCGGGTCAGGGAACCAGCAGCAGCGCGGTGGGCAGCGCGACCAGGGCCACCGCGACGAGGCGGACCAGCACCCGGACCGCCGCGGGCAGCGGCGCGGGTGGTGCGGTGATCCGCTCCAGCCGGTGGTCGAGTGCGGCGGTGAACGAGCTCAGCGCGGCGGCCGGGGCGACCCCGCCCATCGAGCGCAGCGCCCCGGTGAGCTCGGCCGCGCAGGTCCGGGCGGCGGCCACGTCGTCGGCCCGCATCTCGATGAGGGTGGCCACCGCGATCTGCGCGCACACCATGCCGCGCACGAACGGCGCCGTCGCCCCCCAGGCCACGAACGGCAGCACCACCAGGTCGTGCCGCTCGCGCAGGTGGGCCCGCTCGTGGGCGAGCACGGCCTGCACGCCGTGCGGGTCGAGGGTGTCCAGCACCCCGGCCGAGAGGACCAGCCGCGACCGCAGGCCCGGCAGGCAGTAAGCGACCGGCAGCGGGTGGTCCAGCACCCGGGCGCCCGGCACCGCGGGCCATGGGGTGCCCAGCAGGTCGAGCAGGTCGCGGTGGCGGCGCCGGGCGCGCAGCGTGCGGACCGCGACCGCGACCAGCACCCCCACCAGGCGGGTGGCCAGCAGCCCGGCGGCGATGAGGGCCAGCACGTGGTCCGGACCGAGCCGCGGCCAGGGGCGCGCGCCGGTCAGCGCATCGCCCAGCGCGTCCAGCGCGGCGGGCAGGGACGGCCCGAGCGGGGCCAGGCCGTAGACGATGCCCGCGCCGAGCAGCGCCAATCCGCCGGCCAGGCCGACCGCCTGCCACACCAGCAACCCGCCGACCGGGTCGCGGGTCGGCCAGCGGGCGGTGGCCAGCATCCGGCTCACCGGTTCGGCCAGCGCGGCGCCGAACACGAGCAGGCCGAGCGCCGTCAGCTCCACCGGGTCGACGGGGCTAGACCGGGTCGGGTCGGGTGGGGTCGGACCGGGCCGGATCCGCACGGCCGAGCAGGTCGCGCAGCGTGGCGCGTTCGGAGTGCGGGATGGAGCCGAGGAACCGGGCCAGCGCGGCGCCCCGGTCGGGGGCGCCGTCCAGGGCGTCGTTCATCAGTTCGGCCACGTGGTCCTCGCGGCTGGCCACCGAGCGGTAGTGGTGCGCCCGGCCCACCCGCGCCCGGGTGACCAGGCCCTTGCGCTCGAGTCTGCCCAGCACGGTGAGCACCGTAGTCGTGGCCAGGTCGCGCGCCCCCAGGGCGTCCTGGACGGTGCGGGCGGTGACCGGCTCGTCGGCCGACCAGAGGATCTCCATCACCGCACGCTCGAGTTCACCCAGGGAAGGCACATACCCAGGATACACCCGCTTCTACCGGGAGTAGAACGTTGCTCCACGCACCGGGTGACCGGCGCCGCGGACCGGAACGGTCGACGGGCGGCTCCCGGCTCTACGCTGGCGCTCGGCCGGGCCCCGGACCGGCCGGAGGGGACGCGTGGTGACCGAGACGACCGGACTGCGGCTGGGCACGGCGGAGGGCCGGTGGGTGCTGACCACCACGGTGCTCGGCTCCGGGCTGGTGATGATCGACGGCACGGTGGTGAACGTCGCGCTGGAGCGGATCGGCACCGAGCTCGGCGCCGGCTTCGCCGACCTGCAGTGGACCCTCAACGCCTACACCCTGACCCTGGCCTCGCTGATCCTGCTGGGCGGCTCGCTGGGCGACCACTTCGGCCGGCGGCGGGTGTTCCTGATCGGGGTGGTCTGGTTCGCACTGGCCTCGCTGCTGTGCGGGCTCGCGCCGAACGCGCAGACGCTGATCGCCGCCCGCGCCCTGCAGGGCGTCGGCGGTGCGCTGCTCACCCCGGGCAGCCTGGCGCTGATCTCGGCGTCGTTCCACGGGTCGGACCGGGCCGCGGCGGTGGGCGCCTGGTCCGGGCTGGGCGGGATCGCCGGGGCGGTCGGCCCGTTCCTGGGCGGCTGGCTGGTCGAGGTGAGCTGGCGGCTGGTGTTCCTGATCAACCTGCCGATCGCCGCGCTGATCGTGGTGGTCGCGCTGCGGCACGTGCCGGAG
>DASQMQ010000664.1:0-10884 GCA_035645455.1 Pseudonocardia sp. | reverse complement strand
CCTGGCCCAGGTCACCGTGCACCTGGCTACCGCGCCGAAGTCCAACGCGGTGATCACCGCCATCGACGAGGCGATGGCCGCGGTGCGGGCCGGCGCGGTCGGGGCCGTCCCGGCGCACCTGCGCGACGGGCACTACACGGGCGCGCAGAAGCTGGGCAACGCCGTGGGCTACCGCTACCCGCACAACGTCCCCGACGGCGTCCTGCCCCAGCAGTACCCGCCCGACGACCTGGTCGGCGTGGACTACTACCGCCCGACCGGCCGGGGCGCCGAGCGCGCGCTGGGCGAGCGGCTGCCCCGGCTGCGCCGGGTGGTCCGCGGCGAGCGCCCCGAGTAACCCCCGGACGAGAGCCGGGGGCCGGGGCGGCGGAGGGATCAGGCCGGCTGGCGGCCGAGCAGGCGCAGGGCCCGGGACCAGGGGTCGTCGTCGGGCGGGACGGGGAGGGCGTGGGCGAAGGCGGCGCCGGGCCGGTCGCGGAAGTCGCCGTCCGGGATCAGTTCGGCCACCCCGAGGGTGGCCGCGACCAGATCGCTGTCCGGTCGGCAGGGGCGGCCGAGCGCGGTGGCCACGTCCCAGGCGTGCACCGCGCTGTCCAGCAGGTGCATGCCCAGGACCTGCGCGGCCGGGAACCGGTGGGTGGCGCTGAACTCGGCCAGCACCACCGTCCGGTCGGTGGCCACGGCCGCCTCCAGCGCGTGGGTCACCCGGTCGGCCGACACCGCCCAGGACTCCCGGATGTCGGCGTCGAGGGATCGCTCGGCGAACGCCTCCGCGCCGACATCCCGCTCGGCGGCGTCGGCGAAGCCGTGGTTCTGGCCGATCATGTGCGCGAGCAGCCGGCGCAGGTCCCAGCCGGCGCAGGGGGTGGGGAGGTCCAGGTCGGCCGGGCCGACGCGGTCGACGAAGCCACCGGCCAGCTCGACGGCGCGGCGGTGCAGGACGGGGGACGGTGCAACGGTAAGCATGAGTAGATGGTCTGCGCCGGTAGACGATAAGTCAATGCCGCCGGTCCCGGATATCGTGACCTCCGTGTCCGGACCGCAGCCCGACCCCCGCGAGGACCTGGGCGTCCTGCTGCACCGGCTGCTGCGCCGGGTGCTCGCCGCCGAGGAACCCCTGCTGCGCGCGCACGAGGTCGAGATGTGGGACTACGCGGTGTTGACCGCGCTGGAGGAGGGCCCGGCCCAGACCCAGGCCCGGCTGGCCGCGGCCATCGGCCGGGACAAGACCCGGCTGATCCCCAGCCTGGACCGGCTGGCCGAGCGCGGTCTGGTCGTCCGCGCCCCGGACCCGGACGACCGGCGCAACCGCATCGTCAGCCTGACCGCGGCCGGCCACGACCTGCTGGACCGCACCCGCGCGGCGATCCGGGCGATGGAGGCCGACCTGCTGACCGCGGTCCCCGAGCCCGACCGCGCCGTGTTCCTGCGCGCCCTCGGCCGGCTCGCCCCCCACCCCCCTCGCTAGCGTCCCCACCCCCGGACGACAGGACCCGGAGCGGGCGGGCAAGGGCCGTCAGGCGGGGGCGCGTTCGACGGGGCAGCTCATGCAGCGCGGGCCGCCCCGGCCCCGGCCCAGCTCGGCACCCGGGATCTCCAGCACCTCGATGCCGTGCTTGCGCAGGTAGGTGTTGGTGGTGACGTTGCGCTCGTAGGTGACGACGACGCCGGGCGCGACGGCGAGGGTGTTGCAGCCGTCGTCCCACTGCTCGCGCTCGGCGGACCGCACGTCCTGCTCGGCGGTGAGCACCCGGATCGCCGGCAGCCCCAGCGCGGTGGCGATGGCGGCGTGCATCCCGTCCGGTTCGTGGTCGGTGACGTGCAGGCCGCGGTCGCCGTTGCCCGGGCGCACGGTGTAGGCCGGCAGCGTGCCGAGCCCGGCGTAGGTCGTGAACGTCTCCTGGTCGACCATGGTCAGCACGGTGTCCAGGTGCATCAGCGCCCGGGTCTCCGGCAGTCGCAGGGCCACGATCCGGTCGACCTCGCCGCCGGCGAACAGCCGCTGCGCCAGCCGCTCCACCCCGGCCGCGGTGGTCCGCTCGCTGATCCCGATCAGCACCGCGCCCCCGCCGAGCACCAGCATGTCGCCGCCCTCGGTGGTGGCCACGCCGTTCGGTGAACCCTCCGACCACACCTGGTAGTCCGCGCCGGCGAACTTCGGGTGCCACCGGTAGACCGCCTCGTAGTGCACCGTCTCCCGCACGCGCGCCTTCTTGCGCATGCTGTTGATCGCCACGCCGCCGTGGATCCAGGCCGAGGTGTCGCGGGTGTAGAGGTGGTTGGGCAGCGGTTCGAGCACGAAGTCGTCGGTGTCGAGCACGCGCAGGGCGATCGAGCGGGGCTCCGGGATCCGCTCCAGCAGCTCCCGCTTGGTGATGCCGCCGACCAGGTGCTCGGTGAGCGTGTCGACGTCCATGGCGTCGAAGCACTCGCGCAGCGCCTCGACCGCCATCGGGCCGTAGACCCGGTCGTCGAAGATGCCGTCGAGGATGTGGCTGCGGGCCTCCGGCATGGCCACCGTGTCGCGCAGCAGCTCGCCGAACAGGTGCACGGTGATGCCCCGCCCGCGCAGGAGGTCGGCGAACGTGTCGTGCTCGGCCTGGGCGCGGTGCACCCACAGCACGTCGTCGAACAGCAACCGGTCCTTGTTGCCCGGGGTCAGCCGCATCAGCTCCAGCCCGGGCCGGTGCAGGATGACCTGGCCGAGCACGCCGACCTCGGAGTCGACGCGGTAGGTGGGGCGGTACATGGGCCCCATCCTGCCCGACCGGCAGGATGGGCGGGTGCCACTCGACCGGCTCGACGAGGCCATCATCGCGCTGCTCGTGGAGGACGCCCGCCGCAGCTACGCCGAGCTGGGCGGGCGGGTCGGGCTGAGCGCGTCGGCGGTGAAGCGCCGGGTCGACAAGCTGCGCGCGGACGGCGCGATCACCGGGTTCACCGCGCGGCTCGACCCGGCCGCGCTGGGCTGGGCGGTCGAGGGCTACGTGGAGCTGTTCTGCGCCAACAGCACCCCGCCGCGGGCGATCCGGGACGCCGTGCAGCGGTTCCCGGAGGTGGTCGACGCCAGCACGGTCTCCGGCGACGCCGACGCGGTGCTGCGCATCCTGGCCGCCGACATGCGCCACTTCGAGCAGGTCCTGGAGCAGATCGGCGCCCAGTCGTTCGTCGCCCGAACGCGTTCGGTGCTGGTGCTCAGCCCGCTGCTGCGCCGCCCCGCGACCCCCTGGCGGGCAACGGACTAGCCCTTCGCAACGATCGCGCGCCGGCAGCCGAGAAGACGCAACGATCAAGCGTGTACGGGCACGACCGCGAGGTTGTCGGGCGCATCGGTCGGTTCCTACCGTGATGCGTACCCGGCGCCGAAGCCGCGGCCCACCCCACCCGTGGAGCGTGCCCGTGACCAGCGTCCTGCCCCAGCCCGCCCCGGCGGTGCCGACCCGAGCGGCCACCCGCCGCCGCTACCTGATGTGCCCGCCCGAACACTTCGACGTCGTGTACTCGATCAACCCGTGGATGCGCCCGCAGGTCCCGGTGGACCGCGCGCTGGCGATGCGTCAGTGGGACGGCCTGCGGCGGACCTTCCTCGACCTGGGCCACCGGGTCGACCTGCTGGAACCCCGGTCCGGCCTGCCCGACATGGTCTACGCGGCCAACGGCGCCACCGTGGTCGGCGGTGCCGTGTTCGGCGCCCGGTTCCGGCATCCCGAGCGCGCACCGGAGGCGGTCGCGCACCGGGACTGGTTCACCGCCGCCGGGTTCGGCCCGGTGCACCCGGCTGTGCACGTCAACGAGGGCGAGGGCGATCTGCTGGTGGTCGGGGACGTAGTGCTGGCCGGCAGCGGGTTCCGCACCGATCCGCGCGCGCACGCCGAGGCGGCCCGGGTGCTGGGCCGCCCGGTGGTCCCGCTGACCCTCGTCGACCCGCGCTTCTACCACCTGGACACCGCGATCGCGGTGCTCGACGACCGCCCCGGACGCGCCACGATCGCCTGGTTCCCACCGGCCTTCGACGCCGCCTCCCGCGCGGAGCTCGCCGCCCGCTTCCCGGACGCGGTCGTCGCCGACGAGGCCGACGCGCTCGTGCTCGGCCTCAACGCCGTCTCCGACGGCCGCCACGTCGTCCTGCCCGCCGAGGTCACCGGCCTGGCCGCGGCCCTGGCCGGGCGCGGCTTCGTGCCGATCCCCGTCGAGCTCGGCGAGCTGCGCAAGGGCGGCGGCGGGCCCAAGTGCGCCACCCTGGAGATCCGCTCGTGACCACCGACCTGCACCCGCCCACCGCCCCCGGCCCGGCGACCGCCGAGCACGAGCGCCTGGTGGCCGAGCACTCCGCGCACAACTACGACCCGCTGCCCGTCGTGGTGGCGACCGCGCAGGGCGCCTGGGTGACCGACGTCGAGGGCCGCCGCTACCTCGACTGCCTGGCCGGCTACTCGGCCCTCAACTTCGGCCACCGCCACCCGGCCCTGGTCGCTGCCGCGCACCGCCAGCTCGACCGGGTCACGCTGACCAGCCGGGCGTTCGGCAACGACCAGCTCGGCCCGTTCTGCGCCGAGCTCGCCACCCTGCTGGGCAAGCAGCTGGTGCTGCCGATGAACACCGGCGCCGAGGCCGTGGAGAGCGGGCTCAAGGTCGCCCGCAAGTGGGGCTACGAGGTCCGGGGCGTGCCGCCGGGGCGGGCCCGCATCGTGGTCGCGGCCGGCGGCTTCCACGGCCGCACGATCAGCATCGTGGGCTTCTCCACCGATCCGGACGCCCGCGGCGGGTTCGGCCCGTTCACCCCGGGCTTCGACGTGGTCGACTACGGCGACGCCGACGCGCTGGCCGCCGCGGTCGGCCCGGACACGGTCGCGGTGCTGGTCGAGCCGGTGCAGGGGGAGGCGGGCGTGATCGTCCCGCCGCCGGACTACCTGGCCGCGGTGCGCCGCATCTGCGACGAGGCCGGGGTGCTGATGGTGGCCGACGAGGTGCAGTCCGGGCTGGGCCGCACCGGCCACCTGCTGGCCACCCGGGCGGCCGGCGTGGACGCCGACGTCTACCTGCTCGGCAAGGCGCTCGGTGGCGGGATCCTGCCGCTGTCGGCCGTGGTCGCCGACGCCGGCGTGCTCGGCGTCCTGCGCCCGGGCCAGCACGGCAGCACCTTCGGCGGCAACCCGCTGGCCTGCGCGGTCGGCCGGGCGGTGCTCGGCCTGCTCGCCGACAGCGGCCCGGACGGGCTGCTGGCCAGGGCCCGCGCCCTGGGCGGGGTGCTGGCGGAGCAGCTGGCCGGCCTGTCCGGTCGCGGGGTGGTCGGGGTGCGCTGCGCCGGGCTCTGGGCCGGCGTCGACGTCGACCCGGCACTGGGCAGCGGGCGCCGGGTGAGCGAGGCCCTGGCCCGGCGCGGTGTGCTGGTCAAGGACACCCACGGCGCGACGGTCCGGCTCTCCCCGCCGCTGGTGGTCGGGGCGGGCGAGATCGGCCTCGCGGTGGACGCGCTGGGCGAGGTGCTGGCCGAGCTGAGGTGACCGTCCGTCCGCAGACCCTGCGGTTGCGCCCGTTCACCGGGCCGATCGTGCCGTTCGGCGCGGGGTCGTGATCTTGTCTGGCTCTCCGGCCGCGGGTATGTCATCCGCCTATCCGGAAGGGACGTTCGTCGAGTCCCGCGGCGGCCAGCAGATCGGGCCGGAGCATGCCGAATATCACTGTCAGTAACATTTCGACGGTTGCCTCCTCGCTCTCCCCGGGCCGGTTCACGCACCGGATCAGCAGCAGGTTGGTCGTCATCGCGCCGACCTCCAGCGCCGGCGGGTGGGTCCGGAACTGCCCGGTGCGCTGCCCGTGCTCGACCAGCAGGCGCACCGGCAGCGGGGCCGGGGCGAGGTTGCGCGGGTCCAGCGCGTCGGCGGGGTCGGGCGGCCCGCCGGTCCGGATGGTGTACTCCTGGACCGCGCAGAACAGCGCGGCGGCCAGCACCCGTTGTCCGAACAGAGCCGAGGTCAGCGCCTTGACCTGGTCGGTCACCGCGTCGACCATCGGGCGGTCGACGGCGACATCGCGCTCGGCGGCGACCACCAGTGGACGCAGCAGCGGTCCGTAGACGTGCCCGAGCAACGCGTGCTTGGTGGGGAAGTGGTTGTAAGCAGTGGTCGGGCTGACCCCGGCGGCGGCCGCGATCTCCTCCATCGTGCTGGTCCATCCCCTGGAGCCGAACGCCTCGAGACCGGCGTCCAGCAGTGCGCGCCGGGTGCGGTCCCGCTTCGTCCGGGCGGCCCGCAGGCGCGGATCCTCGGGGTCTGCCCGGTGGGAGGAGCTCACTCAGCACAGAGTAACCAATCCCGTGCCAAGCTCGGCTTGACTCCAGTTTGGGTGAGCCCCAGGATGCTTGCTTGAACATCGAATGAACTTCGGGCCGCCGCCGGGCACAGCGCCGGGTCGGAGTGCACCACCGCAGGGCAAGAAGGGGGCCGCCGGGCCGCCTGCGTGGGCACGACGCGAGCGGTACGGGCACACGTATCCCACGGGATATCCGGCGTCTCCTGAGCACGACCAGCAACGCACGGCGGGTCCACGGCCCGCCCGGTTCAGCGTCACGCCGACGCCGTCGGCAATGGGAGGGGACCCATGTCAAGCACGATCATCACCTGCACCGAGGCCGCCTCATGAGCGGCGCAGTCGGGCTGGCCGAGCCCGTGACCGCCGGCCGACCGGAC
The DNA here is from genome assembly GCA_035645455.1 of Pseudonocardia sp. Classification (GTDB taxonomy): domain Bacteria; phylum Actinomycetota; class Actinomycetes; order Mycobacteriales; family Pseudonocardiaceae; genus Pseudonocardia. The sequence continues at coordinate 4,195 of DASQMQ010000664.1, read as the reverse complement.
GACGACCCGGACGGATCAGCACCCGCTCCCGGCCTGCCGACACCCCGGGCCGAGCAGCCGACCGAGGTCGGCCCGCTGCGCGACGGACTGGTCGAGGTGTCCGCGGAGACCCTGGCCCGGCTGCGGGCCGAGGCGGAGCAGGCCGAGCAGGCCGCCGCTCCGCCGCCGGCCGAGCCGCCGCTGCTCGAGCGGCTGGTCGCGGCGGCGGTCACCGGGGACCTGGCGGCCCGCGAGCGGCTGCTGACCGAGATCCACCCGCTGGTCCTGCGGTACTGCCGGGGGCGGCTCGGTCGCCAGGAGACGGTGATCGGTTCGGCCGACGACGTCGCCCAGGAGGTGTGCATGGCCGTGGTCGGAGCGCTGCCCAACTACACCATCAAGGGCCTGTCGTTCCGGGCGTTCGTGTACGGCATCGCCGCGCACAAGGTCACCGACGCGTTCCGGGCCATCGGGCGCAACCGGTCCGAGCCGATGGCCGAGCTGCCCGACACCGCGGTCGTCCACGACGGGCCGGAGCAGCGGCTGCTGTCCGCGGAGATGGCCGAGCGGCTCGGCGGGCTGCTGCACCGGCTCACCGACCGCCAGCGCGAGGTGCTGATCCTGCGCGTCGTGGCCGGCCTGTCGGCCGAGGAGGTCGCCCGGATCGTCGGCTCGACGCCGGGCGCGGTCCGGGTCACCCAGCACCGGGCGCTCAACCGGCTGCGCGGGGTGCTGGCCGGGCGCCTCGACATCGCCGACGGGTCGCCCGAGGACTGACCGACCCGCGGTGGGACGCCGCACCAGCAGCACGGGGCGCCGGCAGGTCCGCACGGACCGGCCGGCGCCCCGCTGTGCGCCCGATCGCGGCCGGGCGCGCGGTCCCATCCCCCGGGCGCCGCGCGACGCCCCGGGAGTAGCCTGTGCCCGATCAGCCGGCGGGGTTCTCCCGACCGGCGTGTCCAGGACTTCCCAGGAGGTTACGTGTCGGTGGGCCAGATCGCGGCGCTGATCGCGGCGGGGGCCTTCGTGGTCCTCGTGCTCGTGCTGGCCATCCCGCTGCTGAAGCTGGGCCGCACGCTCGACGAGGCCACCGTGGCCATCCGCAAGGCGCACGAGGGCAGCGCCCCGCTGCTGGACAACGCCCAGACCACCCTGCACCAGGTCAACACCCAGCTCGAGCGGGTGGACGGGATCACCTCCAGCGCCCGCGCGGTGACCAGCAACGTCTCCGTGCTCACCTCGCTGTTCACCGCGACGCTCGGCGGCCCGCTGGTGCGCGCCGCGGCGTTCAGCTACGGGCTGAACAAGGCCGTGAAGGCCCGCCGCGCCGGCCGCGACGCCGGTGAGCACGCGCTGCGCACCCGGCCCGGACGCCGGAACCGGCGGCGGCGGTGAAGCGGCTGTTCTGGCTCGGCGTCGGGCTGGCCGCCGGGACCTACATGGCCCGCCGCGCGAGCGAGGCGGCGCAGAGCCTCACCCCGGCCGGGGTCGGGGCGAACCTGGCCGACGGGCTGCGCGAGCTCGGGGCCGGGCTCGGGGCGTTCGGCGCCGAGGTGCGCGCCGGCATGGTCGAGCGCGAGCGGGAGCTCACCGAGCTGGTCGAGCACCAGACGGGCAGCGCCCTGCCCCGCTACGCCGACGCGGTGTCCGAGCAGCAGCCCGCCCCGCGCGCGCGAGCGCGCCGGGCAGGGGCGTGACCCGCCCGTCCCTGCCGCTGCCGCGCCCACCCGCCGAACCCGTACCGAAGGCACCACCGTGCAGACCCACGAGATCGCCCGTCGCTTCACCCAGCACTTCGTCGACGCCGGGCACACGAGCGTGGCCAGCGCCTCGCTGATCCTGGACGATCCGACCCTGCTGTTCGTCAACGCCGGCATGGTCCAGTTCAAGCCCTACTTCCTGGGCGAGGCCCCGCCGCCCTACCCGCGGGCCACCTCGATCCAGAAGTGCGTGCGCACCGGCGACATCGACGAGGTCGGGCGCACCACCCGGCACAACACGTTCTTCCAGATGGCCGGCAACTTCTCCTTCGGCGACTACTTCAAGGCCGGGGCGATCGAGCACGCCTGGAACCTGGTCACCGGCAGCCGGGACGCCGGCGGCTACGGCTTCGACCCCGACCGCATCTGGCCCACCGTCTACCGCGACGACGACGAGGCGTTCGAGTTGTGGCGGCGGATCAGCGGCCTGCCCGCCGAGCGCATCCAGCGCCGCGGCGGCAAGGACAACTACTGGGACATGGGCGTGCCCGGTCCCGGCGGGCCCTGCTCGGAGATCTTCTACGACCGCGGCCCCGAGCACGGCCGCGAGGGCGGCCCGGAGGCGGACGAGGACCGCTACATCGAGATCTGGAACCTGGTGTTCATGCAGGACGTCCGCGGGGACCTCAGCCCCAAGCAGGACCACCCGCCGATCGGGTCGCTGCCCAAGAAGAACATCGACACCGGGATGGGCATCGAGCGGGTCGCCTGCCTGCTGCAGGGCGTGGACAACGTCTACGAGACCGACCTGGTCCGCCCGGTGATCGCCCGCGCCGAGGAGTTCTCCGGGCGCCGCTACGGCGCCGGCGGCGAGGACGACGTGCGGTTCCGGGTGATCGCCGACCACGCCCGGTCCGGCGTCATGATCATCGGGGACGGCGTGACGCCGTCCAACGAGGGCCGCGGCTACGTGCTGCGCAGGCTGCTGCGCCGGATCGTCCGCTCGGCCCGGCTGCTGGGTGTGCGCGAGCCGGTGCTGCCGGCCTTCGCCGAGGTCGTGCGGGACGCCATGGCCCCGTCCTACCCGGAGCTGGCCACCGACTTCGAGCGCATCCGCGCGGCCGTGCAGGCCGAGGAGGAGGCCTTCCTGCAGACGCTCAGCGCGGGGTCGCGGATCTTCGACACGGCCGTGGCCGAGACGAAGCACAAGGGCGGGCTGGTGCTGCCCGGTGACCGGGCGTTCCAGCTGCACGACACCTACGGCTTCCCGATCGACCTCACCCTGGAGATGGCCGCCGAGGCCGGGCTGCAGGTCGACCGCGACCGGTTCGCCGCCCTGATGGACGAGCAGCGCACCCGGGCCAAGGCCGACGCCCGGTCCCGCAAGGTCGGCCACGGCGACGGGTCGGTCTACCGCACGGTGCTCGACCGCGCCGGCGACACCGAGTTCCTCGGCTACACCGACCTGGCCGCCGAGGCCACCGTCGTGGGGCTGCTGGTGGACGGCGCGGCCTCCGCCGCGGCCCGCGAGGGCGACCGCGTGGAGGTCGTCCTCGACCGGACCCCGTTCTACGCCGAGTCCGGCGGCCAGCAGGCCGACACCGGCGAGCTGCGCGGCGCCTCGTTCACCATCCGGGTGGACGACGTCCAGTCGCCGGTGTCGGGGCTGCGGGTGCACCGCGGCACGGTCGTGGCGGGGGAGGTGTCGCTCGACGCCGCGGTGGTCGCCGAGGTCGACCGGGTCCGCCGGGCCTCGATCTGCCGGTCGCACACCGCGACCCACCTGGTGCACGCAGGTGTTCGCGGTGCGCTCGGCCCGACCGCCGCCCAGGCCGGCTCGCTGGACGCGCCGAACCGGCTGCGGTTCGACTTCACCTCGCCCGCCGGGGCGGTCCCGCCGGCCGCGCTGGCCGAGATCGAGGACGAGGTCAACTCCGTCCTGCAGGAGAACCGCGAGGTCCAGGCCTACGAGACGTCGATGGACGAGGCCCGGCGGATGGGCGCGATGATGCTGTTCGGCGAGAAGTACGGCGACCGGGTCCGGGTGGTGGACATGGGCGACTACTCCCGCGAGCTGTGCGGGGGCACGCACGTGCGGCGCACCGGCGAGATCGGCATGGTCAAGGTGCTGTCGGAGGCGTCCATCGGGTCCGGCGTCCGGCGGGTGGAGGCCCTGGTCGGGCTGGACGCGTTCCGGCACCTGTCCAAGGAGCACCTGCTGGTGTCCACGCTGGCCGAGCAGCTCAAGACCCGGCCGGAGGACCTGCCCGAACGGGTCGGGTCGCTCGTCGAGCGGCTGCGCAACGCCGAGCGCGACCTGGAGAAGGTGCGCGCCGACGCCGTGCTGTCCTCGGCCGGCGAACTGGCCGCGGCCGCCGAGGACGTCGACGGCGTCGCGCTGGTGGCCGTGCCGGCCCCGGACGGCATCGCCGGGAACGACCTGCGCGCCCTGGCCTCCGACGTGCGCGGCCGGCTCGGCTCGCGGCCCGGCGTGGTCGCCCTGTTCTCCGCCGACG
>DASQMQ010000663.1:0-20945 GCA_035645455.1 Pseudonocardia sp. | reverse complement strand
TCCGGTGGGGAAGGAGGTCGTCTGCGGGTGGGAGCTCGTGGTGCGCCACAGCTCCGGGTGAGTCGCGACGACGGGGAGTGGCGGCCGTCAGGTACGGCCCGGGATGCGCCGTACCTGGAGGGCATCACTCGCCGCTCATCCCGGCGGCGCTGCGCGGCCCGGCACGAACGACATCCGCGTGGGCCCAAGACCGCGTTGGCCCCTGGCCGGGGTGCCGAGCGGCCCACTGGGGTTGCGCGGGTCGACTGCGCTCGGACGAGAAGGGAGCCTGGCGGCTGCGGTCCGCAGTGGAGATGATGTTCCCACGCCTGCGAGACCTGACGCGGCGGCGACCGACTCAGGCGGGAGTGGACGTGGCGGAGCTGCTGGGTCGACGAGGGGAGTGCGAGGCGGTCTCAAGGCTGCTCTCGCGGGCGCAGGCGGGGAGCAGTGGCGTCCTCGTGGTGCGCGGGGAGGCCGGCATAGGCAAGACGGCGCTGGTGGAGCAGGCCGGCGACATCGCGGCGCGGTCGGGCTTCAGAGTGCAGTCGGCAGTCGGGGCGGAGTCCGAGACGCAGTTCGCGTTCGCCGGGCTGCACCAGCTGTGCGCACCGCTGCTGGACCGCGCGGCGGCGCTTCCCGAGCCGCAGCGAGACGCACTCCACGTGGCGTTCGGACAGCGCCAGGGCACCGCACCCGACCGGTTCCTGGTGGGGCTGGCCACCCTGAACCTGCTGGCCGAGGTCGCCGAGGTCGCGCCGCTGCTGTGTCTCGTCGACGACGCGCAGTGGTTGGACCAGGCGTCGGCGCAGGTCCTCGCCTTCGTGGCAAGGCGGGTAGCGGCCGAGCAGTTGGCGCTGGTGTTCGCCGTGCGCGACCACGACGGCGGTGGCACCGACCCGCTGACCGGGCTGCCCGAGCTGCGCCTGGAGGGGCTCGGCGAGGCCGACGCGCGGACGTTGCTGGCCGCGGCGGTTCGCGCACCGCTCGCCGACGAGGTGCGCGACCGGATCGTCGCTGAGTCGCGTGGCAACCCGCTGGCGTTGCTGGAGCTGCCTCGTGGCACGCATCTGGTAGCCGGGTACCAGCTGCCGGACGCGCTGAGCGTGCCGCACCGCGTCGAGGACAGCTTCCGGCGCCGTTCGGCCACCCTGCCGGCCCAGACGCAGCTGCTCCTCCTGGTCGCCGCCGCCGAGCCGACCGGCGACGCCGCGCTGCTGTGGCGCGCCGCCGACCATCTCGGCATCGTGCGCGAGGCGGCCGGGCCCGCGGAAGCGAACGGGCTGCTCGAGATCGGCGCCCGGGTGCGGTTCCCCCACCCGCTGGTGCGATCGGCCGTCTACCGGGCGGCCAGCCCGCCGGACCAGCGCCGGGTGCACGGCGCGCTGGGCGCCGTCACCGACCCCCGGCTCGATCCCGATCGGCGCACTTGGCACCGCGGGCAGGCGGTGCTGGGCACCGACGAGGATGCTGCTGCCGACCTGGAGCGCTCGGCCGGCCGGGCGAGGGCGCGAGGCGGGCTGGCTGCTTCGGCGGCGTTCATGAAGCGAGCCGTCGAGCTGACTCCCGAGCCGGCCGTGCGTGCGGCGCGCGCGCTGGAGGCCGCGCAGACCGCGCACGAGGCCGGTGGGTTCGAGGTGGCCTTCGAGCTGCTGACGCTCGCGGCTGCCGGACCGTTGGACGAGCTGCGAGGAGCCCGCCTCGCGCTCCTGCGCGCACAGCTCGGGTTGTACATGGCCCGTGACAGCGACGGGCTGCGGACGCTCCTGGACGGCGCGGCTAGGCTCGCCCCGCTGGATCCGGCGCGTTCCCGGGCGACCTACCTGCAGGCACTCGACATGGCCTCCCTCACCGGCGGCGTGGGCGACGGCCGCGGCGTGCGGGACGTGGCCGAGGCCGCTCGGGCCGCACCCCCACCACTCGGAGCGCCCGGGCCGGCCGACCTCCTGCTCGACGCGCTCGTGACGACACACACGCGAGGCTTCGCGGCCGGCGCGCCCCGCTTGCACCAGGCCGTGGCGGCGTACCGCGCGCGCGACCCTCAGACGGAGAACGTGCGTGACGGCGACCCCGACCGTCGGCCGCCGTCGGCCGACAGGGCAGGTCCGCTGGAAGGTGTGCTGGAACAAGGCCGATGGCCACGCATGGCGTTGGCGGTGTTCGATGACGAAGCGTTCTTCCTCTTGACGGACCGCGCGGTGCGGCTGGCTCGTGAGGCAGGTGCACTGGTGACGCTGCACGCTGTGCTGCTGCTCCAGGTCGCCACGCGGGCGATCGGCGGCAAGCTCGCCCACGCTGCCGAGCTGGCCGACGAGCAGGCCGCGATCACGCGGGTCATCGGGGCCGTGCCGCTGCGTCAAGGCCGGTCCCTGGTCGCGGCAATCAGCGGCGACGAGGCCGAGTTCGCTGAGCTGTACGCGGCCGTCCAGCAGGGGACCGACCACGGAGACCTCGTCGAGTTGAGCGTTGCCCATCACTGCCAGGCCATGCTTCAAAACAGTCTGGGCAACTACCGTGCCGCGCTGGACGCTGCGGAGCGCGCGGTGGCGATCGGTGACCTGTGGCACACGAGCGCCGCCTTGCCTGATCTTGTCGAGGCGGCGAGCCGGGCCGACCAGCCAGAGCGTGCCGCTGCGGCGACGGAGGAGTTCAGTGCTCGCGCGAACGCCTCCGGCACCCAGTGGGCCCTCGGGGCGGCCGCGCGTTGCCGTGCGCTGACCGGCAACGGCCCGGACGCCGAAGGGAACTACCGTGAAGCCGTCGAGCGGCTCGGTCGCTGCAGAGTCGTCTTCGAGCTCGCCCGATCCCACCTGGTCTACGGCGAGTGGCTGCGCCGGGAGGGCCGTCGCCAGGACGCCCGCGAACAGCTCCGCACCGCCCACCAGTTGCTGTCGGACATGGGCGCGGTGGCGTTCGCCGAGCGCGCCGCCCGCGAGCTGCGGGCCACCGGTGAACGTCCCGGGAAGCGGACCACGCAGCAGACCGACGAGCTGACCGTCCACGAGCTGCACATCGCTCGGCTGGTCGCCACCGGGGCGACCTCGCGCGAGGTCGCCTCGCAGCTGTTCCTCAGTCCCCGCACTGTTGAGGCGCACCTCCGCAGCATCTTCAGGAAGCTGGGGATCACGTCCCGGCGACAGCTGAGGGAGCTGCCCCTTCCCTGACCGACGGGCGCTGGTCGAGAGCCGGTCGGACGAAGGTCGACAGCGCTGTCCGGGACCCGCTGCGGTCGCGTCGGTCATGGGACCTCCGTGACGCCTGCTGCTGCGTCTGCGGGCGGTCGGGGCTCACAGCGGTGTCAGCGGTCGGTGTCGAGGGCGTGGACGACGACCACCCGGCCGCCGTCGCCAGGGTCGGGATCGGGCAGCATCCCCTCGGGGTCCACGACGTAGACGGCGTGACCGTCCAACGTGAGCCGCCGCACGACTTCCAGCAGCATGCGCCGGGACACGTCGTCGACGGAGTGGACCATCGTGAGGTCCAGGGCCACCCGCGCCTCCGGAGGGGCGGTGTTCACCGCCTCCCGGACCACCCTCTCGGCTCCGGCGAAGCGGATTCCTCCCTGCAGCTGGAGGACGCGCGTCGCGGCGGCGCCCGTGCCGACGACGTGGTTGGACCGCACGACCCCCCGTGCGGAGGGCGGGACCTCCATCACGTGCAGGCCCATGTCGGACGAGAACCGCCCGAACAGCGACGAGCCCCGGACGCTGGTCCCGTGAGGGTCCGGGCGGGGAGAGAACGTCGCGATGCCGACCTGCCCGGGGAGGGCGCCGATGAGACCGCCGGCCACGCCGCTCTTCGCCGGGATGCCGACCCGCGTCGCCCAGTCGCCGGCGGCGTCGTACATCCCGCAGGTCGACATGACGCTGAGGACCTGGCGTACCACCGCCTCGGGGACGACCCGGTCGCCGGAGCCCGGATGCACGCCCCGGTTGGCGAGCGTTGCGGCCATGACGGCGACACTCGCGTGGACGACCTCGCCCACGGCCGCTGGACACCCCGGCGGTGTCTCAATGCGGGATAACAATACCGCCAGTGGCCCAGGTCACGGATCGGGGGCTTGAGCCTGCCGCAACGTCACGGTTCACGGTGGGGAAGCGCTCACGCCCACCCGGCGCCGAGCCCGAGCGGCGGGACCCCTCCGTCGCCACCGTGACCACGCGATGCGATCTCGGAGGACCGCCATGGCCCCGCCCGACCAGCCGATCGACGATCTCGTACCACGCGACGGGGCGTGGTCGTGGTACTCCCCGGGTCCACCTCGACGTGCGCTGCTGGTCGCCCAGGAAGGAACCGCCATGCCCGCCCCTCCCGTCATCGACGTCGAAGGTTTCACGGTCACCTACGGCGACTTCACCGCCGTCCGTGACCTGTCCTTCCACGTCGCACGCCGACGAGGTCAACGGCGCGCTGCTGCGTTTCGTCACGGGCTGAGCGGCAGATGACGACCTCCCGTCTCACACCGACGACCGCCACCTCCAGGACCGGGGCAGCCGTCCGGCTGGTCGATGTGCACAAGACCTACCCCGGCGCGACACCGGTCGCCGCCCTGCGCGGGGTGTCCCTGGACTTCGCCCGCGGCTCGCTGACCGCGGTGATGGGCCAGTCCGGGTCCGGCAAGTCGACGCTGCTCAACGTCGCGGCCGGCCTGGACGTGCCGACCCGCGGCCAGGTCGTGATCGGCGGCACGGACACCAGCAGCTTCTCCCCCGACGACCTCACCCGGTTCCGGCGCGACCAGGTCGGCTTCATCTTCCAGTCCTACAACCTCATCGGCCACCTCGACGTCGGCACCAACATCGAGCTCCCGCTCGTCCTGGGCGGTCGCACCGCGGACCGCGCCTGGCTCGCCGAGCTCGTGAGGACCCTCGGCATCGCCGGTCTGGAGGACCGCCTGCCCGGCGAGCTGTCCGGAGGGCAGGCCCAGCGGGTGGCCATCGCCCGCGCGCTGCTGACCCGCCCCGCGGTGGTCTTCGCCGACGAGCCCACCGGTGCCCTGGACTCCCGCAGCGGTCAGCAGGTGCTGGAGCTGCTCTGCGACGCCGCCCGCAGGCTCGGCCAGACCGTCGTCATCGTCACCCACGACAGCGTCGTCGCCGCCGCGACCCAACGCGTCGTCTTCCTGTCCGACGGGCTCGTCGTCGACGACGTCACCGCCCCGACCGCCGAGCAGGTCGCCGCGCGCATGCTCGCTCTGGGCCGGTGAGCGGGATGTGGACCCTCGCCCTCGCCGGAGCCCGCGCGCACCGCACCAGCCTGTCGGGCACCGCGCTCGCCCTGGCCACCGCAGGAGCCCTGGTGGCCCTGATCGGGGTGTTCTTCGAGTCCGGGTCCCGTGCCGGTGCGGGCCTCGACGGTGGCGCGCTGGTCGGGCTCGCGTCGTCGTACTCCGGCATCGCCCTCGTCGTGGTCGTCATGGTCGTCGCGGCCATGGTGACCCTCACGCTGAAGGCCCGCCGGCGCGAGTTCGCCCTCATGCGCACCGTCGGCGCGACCCGCGGCCAGGTCCGGCGGCAGGTCTCGATCGAGGTGCTGCTCGTCGCGCTGGTCGCGGTGCCGCTGGGCACTGCACCCGGGATCTTCCTGGCCCGGTGGTTCGACCCGCTCCTCCGCGACGCGGGGATGCTCGCTCCCGGCTCCCAGCTCTCCCTGTCCGCGCTGCCGGTGCTGGGGGCCGTGGCGCTGCTCGTGCCCACCGCCATGCTCGCCGGTCGGCTCGCGACCCGGGAGACGCTCCGGATCCCGCCCACCGAGGCCGTCCGCGGCTCGGCGGTCGAGACGCCGGGGATCGGGTGGATCCGCGGGGCCTGGGCGCTCGTCACGGCGGTGGCCGGCCTGGCCGTCGCGTTCACGCCGCTCTGGGCGACGGGGACCGGCGGCAGTGCCGGCGCGGCCACCTCGGCGTTCTTCCTGATCGGCGCGGTCGCGCTGGCCGGACCGCTGCTGGTCGCCCGGACCTTCGGCCGGACCGTCCGGCTCGCCGGGGCGCGGACCGGGGCCCCGACCCGGCTCGCCCTGCACAACGTCCGTGGCTTCTCGCGTCGCCTGACCACCGTCATAGTGCCGCTGGCGCTGGCCCTGGCCGTCGGCACCCTCCAGACCAGCGTCGACAGTGCGCTCGGCCAGGCCTCCGAGCAGCAGCTGCGCGCTGCCGTGACCGCGGACCTCGTGCTGACCGGCGCTCCGTCGGCGGCATCGCAGCTGACCGCGGTGCCCGGAGTCGCGGGAGTGGCACCCCTGACCGAGGTGCCGATCGAGGTCCGCGTCGACGAGGACGACGCCAGCCTTCCCGACGACTTCGTCTGGGAGAGCACCGGAATGCTCACGGTGCCCCCCGACGTGCCGAGCAGCGTCTTCGACCCCGGCGTCACCGACGGTTCGCTGGCCGCGCTCTCGGCACCCGACACCGTCGCCATCAGCTCGGACAACGCGTCCCTGATCGGCCTCGGCACGGGTGATCAGCTCTCTGTGCGCAACGCGGACGGCGAGCGCAGCCTCGAGGTGGTCGCCGTCTACGAGCGAGGACTCGGGGCGGGCGGCTACCTGATCGCACCGGACACCGCGACCTCGCTGGGCTCCGACGCCACGCCCTCGACCCTGCTCGTCACGACCACCGACGACGCGACGACGGCCCAGACCGCCGACCGCCTCCGGGACCTGGGCTACACGGTCCAGAGCCCGGCGCAGTACGCCGCCGGCGCGACCAGCCCCGACGCCGCCGCGCAGCAGCTGTCCACGCTCCTGCTGCTCCTGCTCCTGGTCTTCATCGTCCTCGGGGCCGTCAACGCCCTGGTGCTCACGACCGCGGGCCGGCACGACGAGCTGGTCCTGCTGCACCGGACCGGCACGACGCGCCGGCAGCTGGGCAGGATGCTGCTCGTCGAGTCGCTGCTCACCGGGGTGCTGGCGTGGCTGATCGGGACCGCGGCCGTCGTCCCCGCCGTGCTCGGTGTCAGCGCCGGACTGCTGCCCGGGCAGGTACCCGTGGTCGACCTGACGACCTACGCCCTGCTCAGCCTCGTCGTCGTCGCCACGGCCGTGGGCGCCACCACGGCGACGGCGGCATGGGCCGTCCGCCGGGCCACCGGGTGAAGCCTGACCGCTGGCGGGCGGAGGTGGTGGTGGCCAGCCCCGCCCGCATGGTGACCGCCCGGCGAGCGGCGATGCAGGGAGCGGCGGCTGCGGGTTCGGCTTCGGGGCGGACGGCGGCGTGGCCATGCTGACCGGGTTCAGGCCCACCCACCGCCGGCGCACCGCCCGCTCGAACGCGCCGGACAGCAGGGTCGCACTCGTGCTCCTGCCGCGTCCAACGCTCGCTGCCGCGCATGCTCGAGCAGTGCTGGCGACACCGGCGCAGTTCAGCGTAGAACGAGCACCTCGGCATCGAGTGCGCCGACCTTCACCTTCCCGATCAGCGGGGAGACGTGGTTGCGGACGTAGCCGCGGTAGTTCGTCAGCGTGTTCGGGGCGCGTCGAACTGGTCGAGGTAGCGGCGAGCAACTGGTCGACCGTCGCGGACGTCCGCAGGTTCCGCTTCTCGGCCACCTCGTCCGGAACCGGTCGCGGATCCGCTCGGCCTCGCGCCGTGCTCTGGGGCCGGCCGGCACGGTGGCGATCAGCTGTGCCGCTTCTTCGTCACGGGGTCGATGCCGGCGTACACGCGCACCCGCAGGGCGCCGCTCGCCAGCGTCTCGATGTTGCCGCACGCGGGCCGCGCCGGACCCCGGAAGCCCCACCATGGCGCGGGGGTAGCGCGGCTCGTGCCAACTCTCGTGCCACGCGGCGGCCACCAGCGATCAAGCGGATCGCGTTGCCGCTGGTCAGACGTGGAGCCGGAGGTCGGGATCGAACCGACGACCTACCGCTTACAAGGCGGTTGCTCTACCACTGAGCTACACCGGCGGAAACTGGCCCTTCACCTGCACAGATTCTGATCGCAAGATCGGCCGCCCGTCCGCGGAACGCTACCAGAGCAACCGGCACGGTCCAGTGCCGCAGCGCGCAGGTGATGGCCGCTCCTCACCATGTCGCGGACCCCGCCGGGCCGGGCCTGATCCCGCGGAGCAGGTGGTCGAGCAGCCGATGCCGCCCCTGCCGCGGTTGGGCGAGCCAGCCGGCATCGCCGAACCGTGGCCACGCTCGCGCGGATCACTCACGAGGCGGTCGCTCCACCACCGAGCTGCACCGGCAGTGCCCCGGATCGCGGCGCGGCCGGAGCGCGCCCGCCCCACCCCTACCCTGGCGCCATGCGCCACTCGACCGGCCGAACCCGGTGACGCGATGACCCGGGGCGGGCGGCTGACCAGGCGGGTGCGCTCGGTGCTGCGCCGCGAGGCGCACGGCCTGCTGCACGCCGGACCGCCGACCGCCCCGCTGCTGCGGCCGATCGGGCCCGAGGTGCCCTCCGATGCGCACGTCCAGCAGGTGCTGGACCTGTGCATGCAGGTCGGGGAGGTGCTGCTGGCCAGCGGGGAGAGCGCCGACGAGACGACCACGACGATGCTGCGGATCGCGGCCGCGTCCGGGCTGGCCAGCGTGGACGTCGACATCACCTTCACCGCGATCACCATGTGCTGCCACCGCGGGAACGCGGCGACGCCGATGACGTCGATGCGGCTGATCCGCTACCGGGCGCTGGACCTCACCCGGCTGGCCCACGTGGCCCGGATCGTCGAGCGGATCGAGCGCGGGCGGATCGGGGTCAAGGCGGCGTCGCTCGCGCTGGACACGGCGGTACGGGCGCGGCACCCGTACCCGCGCTGGGTGGCCACCGCGGGGTGGGGCGGGCTGGCCGCGTCGATCGCGGTGCTGCTCGGGGCGGGGGCGCTGACCGCGCTGGTCGCGTTCGTGGTCACCGCGCTGATCGACCGGACCGGGCGGGTGCTCACCCGCTGGGGCCTGCCGGCGTTCTTCCAGCAGGTCACCGGCGGGCTGCTGGCCACCGGGTCGACGCTGGCGCTGTTCGCGGTCGGGGCGCTCCCGCCGGGCACCCGGCCGTCGCTGGTGGTGGCGGCGGGGATCACCGTGCTGCTGTCCGGGCTGTCGGTGGTCGGCACCGTGCAGGACGCGATCTCCAACTACTACGTCACCGCGGCGGGTCGGGCCGCGGAGATCCTGCTGCTGTCGGCCGGGCTGCTGACCGGGGTGGTGCTGGCGCTCAAGGTCGGGTTCACGGCGGGGGTGACGCTGGACGTGGCCGAGCCGCTGGCCGTCGACCTGGGCCGGTACGGGCTGGCCGTGCTCGCGGCCGGCTCCGCGGCGGCCGCCTTCGCGCTGGCCGGGTACGCGCCGCTGCGCTCGGTGCTGGTCGCCGGCCTCGCCGGGGCCGCCGGATGGGCCACCTACGGGCTGGCCGCGCAGGTCGCGGCGTTCGGGCCGGTCGCGGCGACCGGGATCGCCGCGGTCGTGGTCGGGGCGGCCGCCGGGCTGCTGCGCCGGCGCGGCGGCGTCGGACCGCTGGTGGTCACGCTGGCCGGGATCACGCCGCTGCTGCCCGGCCACACCGCCTACCGCGGCTTCTACCAACTGGCGGTGGAGGGCGTGGCGGAGGGCCTGGTCACGGTGACCCTCGCCCTGGGCATCGGGCTCGCGCTCGCCGCCGGCGTCACGTTGGGCGATTTCCTCACCCGACCGCGGGCCCCTCGCGGCGGCGCCGGTGATCCCGGCGCAGAATCCGCATCGGGCGCCGACCGACAGTAGGGTCGGCGCAACGCCCCCGAGGAGGATCATGCCGAGCGGTACCAGCGAACTCTCCGACGCCGAGTTCGTCGTCGTGGCCAACCGGCTGCCGGTCGACCTGGAGAAGCTCCCCGACGGCTCGCAGCGGTGGAAGCGCAGCCCCGGTGGCCTGGTCACCGCGCTCGAGCCGATGCTGCGCAGCCGCGACGGAGCCTGGGTGGGCTGGCCCGGCCTGCCCGACGCGGAGGTCGAACCCCTGGTCGAGGACGGCCTGCAACTGCACCCGGTGCAGCTGTCCGCCCAGGAGGTCGAGAACTACTACGAGGGCTTCTCCAACGGCACGCTGTGGCCGCTCTACCACGACGTCGTCGCTCCGCCGGCGTTCCACCGCCACTGGTGGCAGGCCTACCTGAAGGTCAACCAGCGCTTCGCCGAGGTCACCGCCCAGGTCGCGGGCGAGGGCGCGACGGTGTGGATCCAGGACTACCAGCTGCAGCTCATGCCGGCCATGCTCCGCGCCCTGCGTCCCGACCTGCGGATCGGCTTCTTCCTGCACATCCCGTTCCCGCCCACCGAGCTGTTCCAGCAGCTGCCCTGGCGGCGCGAGATCGTCGAGGGCCTGCTGGGCGCCGACCTGGTCGGCTTCCACACCCCCGGCGGCGTGCGCAACTTCCGGCTGCTGGCCACCCGGTACACCGCGGCGACCGCCGGTACCGCGCGCAACGAGGTCGGCTACGGCGATCGCGTGGTCAAGCTGGGCGCCTTCCCGATCTCGATCGACTCGGCCCGGCTGGACGAGCTGTCGAAGCTGCCGGAGGTGCAGGAGCGGGTCAAGCAGATCCGGGCCGACCTCGGCAACCCCGACCGGATCATCCTCGGGGTCGACCGGCTCGACTACACCAAGGGCATCGACGTGCGGCTGCGGGCGTTCGAGGAACTGCTCGCCGAGGAGCGGGTCGACGCGCAGACGGTGATGATCCAGCTGGCCACGCCGAGCCGGGAACGCGTCGAGCACTACCAGAAGATGCGCGCCGACATCGAGCAGTCGGTGGGCCGGATCAACGGGACCTACTCCACGGTCGGCCACCCGGTGCTGCACTACCTGCACCAGTCCCTGCCCCGCGAGGAACTGGTCGCGTTCTACCTGGCCGCGGACGTCATGCTGGTCACGCCGCTGCGCGACGGGATGAACCTGGTGGCCAAGGAGTACGTCGCCTGCCGCAGTGACGGCGGCGGGGTGCTGGTGCTCTCGGAGTTCGCCGGCGCGGCCATCGAGCTCAAGGACGCGGTGCTGGTCAACCCGCACGACACCGACGGGGTCAAGAACGCCCTGTACGGCGCGCTGACCATGTCCCCGCAGGAGTCGCGGCGACGGATGCGGACGCTGCGCAAGCAGGTGCTGAGCAACGACGTGGACCGCTGGGCGCGCAGCTTCCTCGACGCCCTCGGTCTCCCCCCGGCCGAGGAGGACAGCTGACCGTGGACGGGCTCGACGACGCCATCCGGGCGCTGGCCGCAGTGCCCCGGCTGCTGGTCGCGCTGGACTTCGACGGGGTGCTCGCGCCGATCGTCGCGGTGCCGTCGGCGGCGCGCCCGCTGCCGGAGTCGGCGGCGCTGCTGGCCGACCTGGCGGCGCTGCCGGGCACCACCGTCGCGCTGGTGTCCGGGCGCGGGCTCGCCGACCTGGCCGCGGTGTCGGGCTTCGGCCCGCCGATCCGGCTGGTCGGCAGCCACGGCGGCCAGTTCGACGACGGCGCCGCCGTGCTGGACGACGACCAGCAGGCCCTGCTGGACGCCCTCACCGGCGAGCTGCGCGCGCTGGTCGACGGCCAGCCCGGGGTCGAGCTGGAGGGCAAGCCGGCCGGCGTCGCGGTGCACGTGCGCAACGCGCCGGCCGAGGTCGGCACCCGGGTGCTGGACGCCGTCCGGACCGGGCCGGCCGCCCGCCCCGGGGTCGAGGCGATCCCCGGCAAGGCGGTGCTCGACCTGACGGTGATGAGCACGGACAAGGGCACCGCCGTGGACACCCTGCGCGAGCGGCTGGACGTCGACGCCGTGCTGTTCGCCGGCGACGACGTCACCGACGAGACCGCCCTGCGTCGGATGCGCCCCGGCGACCTCGGCATCAAGGTGGGCGAGGGCGAGACCGTCGCGACCCACCGGGTCGCCGACCCGGCGGCGATGACCGAGGTCCTGCGCACCCTGTACGCGGCTCGTGCGTGAGTTCGATGCCCAGGGGCATGACACTCACGCACGACTCCTGAGCAGCTGTTCCTCGGCTTCGGCCCAGGTGGGCGGGTAGGTCTGCGGGGTGTAGAAGACGAACGCCGAGGCGGTCATGGCGCGGTGGTAGCGGCCCATGACCGAGCGGTGCGGCTCGGTGCGCACCATCGCGTCCAGCGCCGCCCGGTCGCGCCAGGCGCTGAGGGTGCGGAACTCCCGGTGCAGGGGGCGCGCGACCAGGGACACCCCCAGCGCCCCCTCGGACCTGCGCACCAGGGCGCGCACCCGCATCGCGTCGCGCAGGAACGGCAGCACGTGCCGGAAGCTGCGCAGCTGGAAGCGGCTGGCCATGACCAGCGCTTCGCCGTCGGCGGCGGTGGCGTGCCGGGCGGTCGTCCAGGGCAGGGTCGGCATCTCGATCTCCTCGTGGTCCGGTCTTGTCACTGACAAGATGCCGCGTTCCGACCATCTTGTCAACGTCAAGACCTGCGGTACGCTCGGGCCGTGCCCTACCACCACGGCGACCTGCGGCGCGCCCTGCTGGACACCGCGCTGACGGTGATCGCCGAGCACGGCCCGGTCGCGCTGAGCCTGCGGGACGTGGCGCGCCGGGCGGGGGTCTCGCACGCCGCCCCGACCCACCACTTCAAGGACAAGACGGGCCTGCTCACCGCGCTCGCCGCGGAGGGCTGGGGGCTGCTGGCCGACGCCCTGGCGGATGCGGCCGCGCGGGACGGGCGGTTCTCCGAGCTGGGCGTGGCCTACGTGGTGTTCGCCGTCGGGCATCCGGCGCACTTCGCGGTCATGCGGGCACCCGGCCTGGTCCGCGACGACGACCCGGACCTGGTGTCGGCCCGCGACCGGGCCGGGGCGGCCCTGCACACGGAGTCCGGCGGCGGCGCCCGCGACGCCACCACCGCGCTCACCGGTTGGGCGCTGGTGCACGGGCTGTCCGCGCTGCTGCTGGAGGGGACGGTCCGCCCGGACCCGGGTGCCGACGTGGCCGACCTGGCCCGCCGGGTCACCACCCGGCTGACCGAGCCCCCGTCCTGATCACCAGCCGGAGAAGAACCGCTGCTCGGCCCGCGGCTCGGCGCTGGTGGAGCCGACGACCAGCTCGGTGGGCAGGGTGACATGGCGCGGGCGGTTCCGATCCCCGCGCTGCAGCAGCAGCTCCCCGGCGATCCGGCCCTTCTCCAGCAGCGGCTGGCGCACCGTGGTCAGGCCGGCCCGGCCGGCCTCCGGGACGGCGTCGAAGCCGGTCACCGACAGGTCCTCGGGTACCGACAGGCCGCGGGCGACGGCGTACTGCAGCGCGCCGAGGGCCAGCACGTCGGAGGTGCAGACGACAGCGCTCAGGTCGGGGCGGTCGGCCAGCAGCTCGGCGGCGGCGTCGCGGCCGGCCTCCACGGAGTGCTCGAACCGCTCGATCACCGGCACCTCCGCCCAGTCGACGCCGACCTCGCCCAGCCCGTCCCGGACGCCCGCCAGCCGGTCGCGCTGCACCCGGTAGGTGATGGCCTGCTGGCGCTCCGCCGAGGCCGGGCCGTCGTTGTGGCCGGCGGCCAGCCGCATGCAGATCACCCCGAACCGGCGGTGCCCGAGCGCGGTGAGGTGGCGGACCAGCCCGAGCATGCCGGCCCGGTCGTCCACCCCGACCCGGTCGACGCCCTCGACCCCGGCCGGCTGGTCGCAGACCACTGTGGGCACCGGGCGCTCCAGCACGGCCATGAAGTGCGGGTCGTCCTGGCGCACGGAGTAGACGACGAAACCGTCCACCCCGGCCTGGTGGACCGCGGCCACGTCGGCGTGGTCGGGGCTCACCGGAACCAGCAGCAGACCCTGGCCGGCCTGCTCGCAGGCCAGCGCCAGCCCTTCCAGGAACCCGGTGGCGGCCGGGTCGCGGAAGGCGTAGGACAACGCCTCGGTGAGCAGCAGGCCGACCGCTCCGGCCTTGCGGGTGCGCAGCGACCGGGCGACCGGGTCGGGGCCGGGGTAGCCCAGCCGGCGGGCCGCTTCCAGCACCCGCTCACGCAGCGGGGCCGACAGCTGGTCCGGCCGGTTGTAGGCGTTGGAGACGGTGGTCCGCGAGACACCGAGCTCGGCGGCGAGCGAGGCCAGCGTCGCAGGCCGTCGGACGTGCGGGGGCCCGGGCATCGCCGAACCGTAACGGTTCAGAGGTTCGCCGGGGAAGGTGCCGGACGGGCGGTCCGACGAGCCGCCGGTCACACGCTAGTGTGAAGCGACAATCATTTTCAGCTCAACCGGGAGTGCGCCATGCAGCCTCGATCATCCGGAGCCGCGATCGCGCTGGTCGCCGGACTCGCCGTCACCCTGACCGCGTGCGGCGGGGGCGACCCCGCTCCGGCCGCCGCGCCGACCGATGACGCGCAGCCGGTCGTCGTCACCTCGACCGACGTCTACGGCGCCGTCGCCCGCGCGGTGGGCGGCGACCTGGTCACCGTCACCTCGCTGATCGACGACCCGGCCGCCGACCCGCACTCCTACGAGAGCACCCCCGCCGACGCCGCCGCGATGGCCGGCGCCCAACTGGTCGTGTTCAACGGGGGCGGCTACGACGCCTTCATCCCGCCGCTCATCGACGCCTCCGGCGCGAACCCGGCCGTGATCGACGTCGTCGAGCTGTCCGGGCTGGAGGCCGCCGCCGGGGCCGCCGAAGCGGCCGAGCCCGCCGCCGAGGCCGAGGGCGGCCACGGGCACGCGGAAGGCGAGGAGGCGCACGGGCACGAGGAGGGCGCGGAGGAGGGCACGGAAGAGGGCACGGAGGAGCACGGGCACGAGCACGGCGCGTTGAACGAGCACGTCTGGTACAGCCTGCCCACCATGCAGCAACTGGCCACCCGGCTCGCCACCGACCTCGGCGCCCTCGACCCGGACGACGCCGCCGCCTACACGGCCAACGCCGAGCAGTTCTCGGCGCAGATCGACGAGCTGATCACCAAGGCCGAGGCGGTCGCCGCCGCGCACCCCGGAGCCCGGATCGCGGTCACCGAACCGGTGCCCGGATACCTGCTGGAGACCGCCGGGCTGACCGACGTGACCCCGCCGGCGTTCACCGAGGCCGTCGAGGAGGACACCGACCCGCCGGCCGCCGCGCTGGCCGAGACGCTGGCCCTGTTCGGGCCCGACCCGGTCGCCGTGCTGGTGGCCAACCCGCAGACCGCCACCCCCAGCACCGACCAGGTGCGGGCCGCGGCGCAGACTGGAGGGGTGCCCATCGTCGAGTTCACCGAGACGCTGCCGGAGGGCACCACCGATTACCCGAGCTGGATGGGCGCCCAGATCGACGCGCTCGCCGGTGCCCTCGACCAGAGCTGATCCAGATGAGCGCACCCCCCACCACCCCCGACCGCACCCGGCGCGCGACGGCGACGCCGGCGCTGTCGCTGCACGGCGCCCGCGTCAGCCTCGGCGGCCGCACCCTGTGGCAGGGCCTGGACCTGGACGTGGCCCCCGGCGAGTTCGTCGCGGTGCTCGGCCCGAACGGATCGGGCAAGACCACCCTGGTCCGGGTGCTGCTGGGGCTGGTGGCCCTGGCCGAGGGGGAGGTGCGGATCGGCGGCCGCCCGGCCCGGCGCGGCCGCCCCGACATCGGCTACGTGCCGCAGCAGAAGGCGCTCGACCCGGACCTGCCGCTGCGCGGGCGCGACCTGGTCGGCCTGGGCCTGGACGGGCACCGACCCGGCCTGGGGCTGCGCGGGCGCCGGGAACGCCGGGCCAGGGTCGACGCCGCGCTGGCCGCCGTGCACGGCACCGGCTACGCCGACGCCCCGGTCGGCCGGCTCTCCGGTGGCGAGCAGCAGCGGCTGCGGGTGGCGCAGGCGCTGGTCGGCGACCCGTCCGTGCTGCTGTGCGACGAGCCGCTGCTCTCGCTCGACCTGGCCCACCAGCGGGTCGTCACCCGGTTGATCGACCAGCGCCGCCGCGAGGCCGACACCGCGGTGCTGTTCGTGACCCACGAGATCAACCCGGTGCTGCCGATGGTCGACCGGGTGCTGTACCTGGTCGACGGCCGGTTCCGGATCGGCCCGCCGGACCGGGTGATGACCTCGGCGGTGCTGTCCGAGCTGTACGGCACCGAGGTCGACGTGCTGCGGGTGCGCGACCGGCTGGTCGTGGTCGGTACCGACGAGCGCGGCGCGCACTGCCACGCCGAGGGCGACCTGCCACCCGGCGACGGCGAGGGGCCGGCCTGATGGACGTCCTGATCGACTTCGACGGGCTGGGAACGCTGCTCGGGCTGCCGTTCGTGCAGAACGCGGTGCTCGCCTGCGCGGTGCTCGGCCTGGTGGCCGGCGCGCTGGCGCCCCTGATCGTGGCCCGCGGGATGGCGTTCGCCGTGCACGGCACCGCCGAGCTGGCCTTCACCGGGGGCGCGGCGGCCCTGCTGGTCGGGGTGGCGGTGGGCTTCGGGGCCATCGCCGGGGCGGTGCTCGCCGGAGTGGTGTTCGGACTGCTCGGGATGCGCCACCGGGAGCGCGACTCGGTGATCGGCGTCGTGCTGGCGTTCGGGCTGGGCATGGGGGTGCTGCTGCTGGCCCTCTACGACGGCCGGGCCTCGAACAAGTTCGGGCTGCTCACCGGCTCCATCGTGGCCGTCGACTCGACCAACATCGCGGTGCTGGCGGTGGTCGCGACACTGGTCGTGGTGGTGCTGGCCGCGCTGTACCGGCCGCTGCTGTTCGCCAGCACCGACCCGGACGTGGCGCTGGCCCGCGGGGTGCCGGTCCGGCTGCTGGGGCTCGTCTTCGCCGTGCTGATCGGGCTGACCACGGCGCTGGCCGTGCCGATCGTCGGGGCGATCCTGGTGCTGTCGGTGCTGATCGCGCCCGGCGCGGCCGCGGCCCAGGTCACCGCGAACCCGGTGAAGGCGACCGTGCTGGCCGTGGTGTTCGCCGAGGTCTCGCTGGTCGGCGGCACCATCCTGTCGCTGGTCCCTGGCCTGCCCGTCTCCGGCTACGTGGCCGCGCTCGCCTTCGCCTGCTACGTCGGCTGCCGGATCGTGGCCCACCTCCGCAAGAGAACCCAGCTCAGGCCTCGTGAGTGAGTTTCATGCCTATAGGCACGAAACTCACTCACGAGCGCGTCAGCGGCGGCGGCGGGCGACCTCGGCGAGCACGACGCCGGCGGCGACCGAGGCGTTGAGCGACTCGACCGGGCCGGACATCGGGATCGAGACGGTGACGTCGCAGGTCTCCCGGACCAACCGGGACAGGCCCTTGCCCTCCGAGCCGATCACCAGCACCAGCGGGTCGGCGGCCAGGTCGAAGTGGTCCAGGCTGAC
Organism: Pseudonocardia sp.; assembly: GCA_035645455.1. Lineage (GTDB taxonomy): Bacteria > Actinomycetota > Actinomycetes > Mycobacteriales > Pseudonocardiaceae > Pseudonocardia. Next base: position 3,760 of record DASQMQ010000663.1, on the reverse strand, counting down.
CGAGCCCTCGGTGTCCAGCCCGGCGATCATGTACCCGGCGGTGGCGTACTCGCGCAGCGTGCGGGTGAGGTTGGTGGCCCGCGCCACCGGAACCCGGGCCGCGGTGCCCGCCGAGGTGCGCCAGGCGACCGCGGTCATCCCGGCGGCCCGGCGCTGCGGCACGACCACGCCGTGCCCGCCGAACGCCCCCACCGAGCGGACGATCGCGCCCAGGTTGCGCGGGTCGGTCACGCCGTCCAGGGCGACGATCAACCCCGGCGACCCCGAGCCGGCCGCGATCTCCAGCAGCTCGTCGGGGTGGGCGTAGGAGTACGGCGGCACCTGCAGGGCGACGCCCTGGTGCAACGCGCCGCCGGCCAGCCGGTCCAGGTCGCCGCGCTGCAGCTCCAGGATCGAGATGCCGGCGTCGGCCGCCAGGTGCACGGCCTCGGCGATCCGCTCGTCGGACGTGCCGCCGACCACCACCTGCAGGGCCGTGGCCGGCACCCCGGCGCGCAGGCACTCCAGCACCGGGTTGCGGCCGAGCACGGTCTCCGGGGTCTCGCCGTCGCCCGGGCGGTGCCGGTTGCCGGCCACCCCGCCCGAGCGGGCGCCCCCGGCCCGGCCCTGGGCCTTGGCCTGCGCCTTGGCCTTGAGCGCGGCCTTGCGTGCCGCCGGGTGGGCGGGGCGCTGCTCCTTGGGCGGGGTCGGGCCCTTGCCCTCCAGGCCGCGGCGGCGCTGCCCGCCGGACCCGACGACCATGCCCTTCTTCGTGCCCTCCTTGCGCATCGCCCCACGGCGTCGGGAGTTGCCGGCCATTCGATTACACGCCCTTCAAGGACCAGGTGGGGCCGTCCGGGCTGTCCTCCACGGACACCCCGGCGGCGGTGAGACGGTCGCGGACCTCGTCGGCGACGGCGAAGTCGCGCGCCGCGCGGGCGGCTGCCCGCTGTGCCAGGAGGTCCTCGACCAGTGTGCCCAGCGCGCTGACGGCCGCGTCCCGTCCGCTGTCCGCGACGACCCACTGCGGGTCGAGCGGGTCCAGGCCGAGCACCCCGGTCATCGCCCGCACCCGGGACGCGACCTCGACCGCGTCGCCGCGGTCGTCGCCGGCCAGCGCGAGGTTGCCCTCGCGGACCGCGTTGTGGATCGCGGCCAGCGCGCCCGGCGTGCCCAGGTCGTCGTCGAGCGCCGCGGCGAACTCCGGGTCGACCCGGCCCGGCTCCGGCACGCCGTCGCGCTCGCGCACCCGGTGCACGAACGACTCGATGCGCCGGTAGGCGGTGACCGACTCCTGCAGGGCAGTGTCGGAGTACTCGATCGCCGACCGGTAGTGCGGGCCGACCAGGTAGTAGCGCAGCTCCACGCCGCGGACCCGGCCGAGCACGGTCGGGATGGACAGCGTGTTGCCCAGCGACTTGGACATCTTCTCGCCGCTCATGGTGACCCAGCCGTTGTGCAGCCAGTACCGGGCGAACCGGTCGCCGACCGAGCAGGACTGCGCCCGCTCGTTCTCGTGGTGCGGGAACACCAGGTCCAGCCCGCCGCCGTGGATGTCGAACTCGGGCCCCAGGTAGAAGGTGGCCATCGCCGAGCACTCCAGGTGCCAGCCCGGCCGGCCCGGACCCCACGGTGTCGGCCAGGCCGGCTCGCCCGGCTTGGCCGACTTCCACAGGGCGAAGTCCAGCTGGTCGCGCTTGACCGCGGACTCGCCCTCGCCCTGGTTCAGGTCGTCCGGGCGCTGGTGGGACAGGTCGCCGTAGCCGGGGAACGACCGCACGGCGAAGTAGACGTCGCCGCCGGCGGCGTAGGCGTGCCCGCTGTCGATCAGCCGCTCCATCAGCTCGACCATCTGCGGGACGTGCCCGGTGGCGCGCGGCTCGACCGACGGCGGCAGGCAGCCCAGCGCGGCGTAGGCCGCCTGGAACGCGCGCTCGTGGGTGGCGGCCCACTCCCACCACGGCCGGCCGTGGTCGGCGGCCTTGGCCAGGATCTTGTCGTCGATGTCGGTGACGTTGCGGACCAGCCGCACGTCCAGGCCCTGGTGGGCCAGCCAGCGGCGCAGCACGTCGTAGTTCAGGCCGGACCGGACGTGCCCGATGTGCGGCTGGCCCTGCACGGTCGCCCCGCACACGTAGATCGACGCAACCCCGGACCGCAGCGGGACGAATTCCCGCTGCTCCCTGGTGGCGGTGTCGAACAGGTGCAGGCTCACCGGTCCAGGGTACGGACCCCGGCACCGGTATCGCCGCGCAGGTAGTTCCGGTTCGTCCACGACGGGCGGGCGCCGGGGCGCGATGCTGTCCCCATGAGTGAGCTCCAGAACCTGTACCCGCGCCTGGTCGTCGAGGGCGCCGACGCCGCCCTGGCCTTCTACACCGCGGCGTTCGGGGGCACCGTGGCCGAGCGCTTCACCGGCCCCGACGGCCGGGTCGTGCACTCGCTGGTGACCGCCGGGCCGATCCGGTTCGCCGTCAAGGACGCCGGCGACGGCGACCCGGCCCCCACCGACGGCGGCATCCCGGTGATCATGACCTTGGAGGTGTCCGACGCCGACGCGGTGGCGGCCCGGATGCGCGACGGCGGCGCCACCACCGTCTTCGACCTCGCCGACCACGGCTACGGGGAGTACGGCGGCCGGCTGCGCGACCCCTTCGGGCACCAGTGGATGCTCAGCCAGAAGATCGAGGACCTGACCGCCGACGAGACCCAGGCCCGCCTCGACGCCATGACCTGACCCACCCCACCCCACCCCTCCCCTCCCCGGCCTCCCCTCCCCGGCCTCCCTCGGGTTCAGGAAGGCCACCTTCCTGAACGCCCGAGGTTCAGGAAGGTGGCCTTCCTGCCCTGTGCGGCCCTGAAGGTGGCCTTGCTGAACCGGGGCGGGGGAGGGGGAGTCAGGTGGGGAGGAGGAGGGCGGTGGCGACGGCGGCCAGGCCCTCGCCGCGGCCGGTCAGGCCGAGGCCGTCGGTCGTGGTGCCGGAGACGGCGACCGGGCCGCCGGCGGCGGCGGAGAGCACCTGCTGGGCCTCGGCGCGCCGGGACCCGATCCGCGGCCGGTTGCCGATCACCTGCACCGCGGCGTTGCCCAGCACCCAACCGTCGCCGGCCAGCAACCGCCGGACCTCGGTGAGCAGCGCCACCCCGCTCGCGCCCGTCCACTCCGGACGGCCGGTGCCGAACACCGCGCCCAGGTCGCCCAGCCCGGCCGCGGACAGCATGGCGTCGCAGAGGGCGTGCGCGGCCACGTCGCCGTCGGAGTGCCCGGCGCAGCCGTCGGCGCCGTCCCAGCGCAGCCCGGCCAGCCAGCACGGCCGGCCGGCTTCGATCGGGTGCACGTCGGTGCCGATCCCCACCCTCACCGGGCGGCCCCGCCGATGAGCAGCTCGGCCAGCTCCAGGTCCCAGGCCGTGTGCACCGGGAACGCGAGCGGATCGCCGGCCACGGGGAGCACCGAGCCGCCCACCGCGAGCCGGGCCGCGACGTCGAACGGGTCCGCCTCGGACTCGGCCGGTCCGATGCGGACGGCGTGCGGGGTCTGCAGCACCCGCAGACCGGCGCGGTCCGGGGTGGCGGTGACCAGCCCGTCGGCGTCGACCAGCTTGACGGTGTCGGCCAGCGGGAGGAGCGGGACCACCACGTCCCCGTCGCCGACGGCCGCGACCACCGCGGCGACGAGGGCGGGCGGGGTCAGCGGGCGGGCGGCGTCGTGGAGCAGGAAGAAGTCGGATTCACCCGAACGACCGTCACCCGGAGTGGCGGGTGCTCGTTGACCGGTGTG
>DASQMQ010000662.1:0-3490 GCA_035645455.1 Pseudonocardia sp. | reverse complement strand
CGTGCAGCACCCACTCCGGGCCGGTCAGCGCGGGGGCGAGTTCGTGCAGGTCGCTGCCCAGCGGGATGGGGTCGATCAGCGCGGTGCCCGCACCGGCCCGGCGCAGCTGCACCAGGTAGGCCCGCTGGGAGTACTTGAAGCCCGAGGCCCGCTCGGCGTCCACGGCGATCGGCCCGGAGCCGGCGGCGAACGCAGCGGCCGTGGCGGCGAGCGCCGACCGGTCGGCCACCACCGGCGGCAGCCCGTCGGCCGGGGCGAGCAGCGGCCGTGGGGCGGGTTCCGGTTCCGGATCCGGCGCAGCGCCGAGCACGGGCCCCTCGTCGAGGGTGCCCGTGCCCGTACCAGCGCTGTCGTCGATCTCGTTCCTGCCGGTGTCGTTCCTGCCGATGATGTCCGGTGTCAGCGGATGACCCCGGCCCGCATCGCCAGCGCGACCATCTGGGCCCGGTCCCCGGTGCCCAGCTTGCGGCCGATCCGCGACAGGTGGCTCTTCACCGTCAGTGCCGACAGGCTCAGCGCCTCACCGATCTCCTTGTTGGACTGCCCGTCGGCGACCAACTGGAGCACCTCGACCTCGCGCGCGGAGAGCTCGCGCGGGGTGTTGTCGGTGCCCGGCACCCGAGTCCCGGTGGCCAGTAAAGGCGCCACCGTGGGGTCGGCGTACACGCCGCCGTCCAGCACCCGCTTCACACCGTCGGTGACGATCGCCGCCGACGCCGACTTGAGCAGGTAGGCCTGTGCGCCGGCCTGGAACGCGGACCGCACGGCGTACGGGTCGTCCGAGGACGCCAGCACCACCAGCCGGTTCCAGCCCAGCGACCGCAGTTCGGTCACCAGGTCCAACCCGCTGCCGTCCGGCAACCCGAGGTCGAGGATCGCCAGGTCGCACGGCCCGTTGGCGTGCGCCCGGGCTCGTGCCTCGGCGACCGAGGCGGCCTCGTACACCGTTCCCGCGCCCATCGAGCGCAACCGCGCGGCGATCGCCTCGCGGAGCAGCGGATGGTCGTCGACCACCAGCACCGAGAACAGCTCTTCCCGCGGGTGCGGGACCATCGAAGGCGACAGCACCGCACCCGTCGCACCGCGCACTGGTGCGCCCTGGCCCACAACGGCCACGTCATTACCTCCCTGGAGTCGGTCGTTGCCCCCCGACCGGCACCAGATCCCCGGATGGCGAGAGGTGTAGCTCACCGCCCGGGGAGGTGTCGTGGAGGAAGCCTAGCCCCCCAAGCGGTCTAACGTCGTTATCGCATCGAACTTGCCCGGGTGAAAGTTACAGCCTTGTCGACGCCGATCTACCCGTCCGAGTGACCGGGGTGATCACGCCGAGCGGCGTACTTGCAGGTCACGGTCGGTGTTCAGCCGGATCCACGAGCGAGAGAAATTGCTCCGACCGGCGGCAGGCCAGCGGCCGATGCGACCAACGTGCAGAATGCCTCGGCGTGCGGTCGCAGATCGTTACCCCGCGGGGTCCAGGACGCCCGCAGCTCCACGTCGTCGTCGCGGCGCTGGCCGGCCATGTCGCCGAACCGGACGGACGAGGTCTGGGTGACCGTTCCGCCGAGCGCGGAGTACTCCGCGCCGCAGCCCTGCAGCGCCTCGGTCAGCCAGGACCAGCCGACCACCGGCAGCAGCTCGTCGCCGAGCTGCTCGGGCTCCAGCCGCGCCTGCACGAAGCAGACCAGCCGGAACACGCCCTCCCAGGCGTCCTGGCCGGCCGGGTCGTGCAACAGGATCAACCGGCCCGAGGTGTCGGGCTCGAGCTCGTCGAGCTCGGCACCGGCCGCGTGGTCGGCGTCGGCCTCGACGCTGAACGCCCAGGTGTGCGGGGCCAGCCGGGGTGGCGCGTCGACCGCGGAGAGTCGCAGCTCCGGCCGCGGCACCACCGCCCGCATCGAGGCGACCGCCTGCTGGAACGACGGGGGAGTGGCGGTCGTGTCGGACACGGACGAGGACTCTAGGTCGCTCTCGGTGATCGACATCCGAGGCGCGCCGCGGTTCGACCGATCCGGCACCGGATCGCCCCCGATCCGGCGGTCGTCCCCGGGCGTGTCGGCCGCTCCCGACGGCGGGCAGCAGCGCCCGGAGGGCGGCCCGGTACCGGCCCGTGGGACACTGGTCCGGCCATGGTCTCCCACATCGCTCCGGCCGTCCCCGCCGTCGCTGCGGGCCGCCGCGACCTCCGGGCCGCGCCGCTGCTGGCCGCGATGCGCGGCGAGGTGCCCGCGCGGGTCCCGGTCTGGTTCATGCGCCAGGCCGGCCGGTCGCTGCCCGAGTACCGGGCGCTGCGGGCCGACACCGGCATGCTGCAGGCCTGCCTGACCCCCGACCTGACCTGCGAGATCACCCTGCAGCCGGTGCGCAGGCACGGGGTCGACGCGGCCATCCTGTTCAGCGACATCGTGGTCCCGCTGCACGCCGCCGGGATCGGGGTGGACATCGTGCCGGGCACCGGGCCGGTCGTCGCCGCCCCGGTGCGCACCGAGGCCGACGTCGAGCGGCTGCCGCGGCTGGACGTCGAGCAGGTGGCGCCGGTGGTCGAGGCGATCGGGCTGCTGCTGCCCGAGCTGGGCGACACCCCGCTCATCGGGTTCGCCGGCGCCCCGTTCACCCTGGCCTCCTACCTGGTCGAGGGCGGGCCGAGCCGCAACCACGAGCGGACCAAGGCGCTGATGCGCTCGGCGCCGCAGGTCTGGCACCGGCTGATGGACTCGCTGGCCGAGCTCACCGCCACGTTCCTGCGCGCCCAGGTCGCCGCCGGGGTCGACGCGGTCCAGCTGTTCGACTCCTGGGCCGGCGCGCTCTCCCTGCGCGACTACCGCGAGTACGTGCTGCCGCACTCGGCCCGCGTGCTGGCCGGGCTGGCCGACGCCGGGGTGCCCCGGGTGCACTTCGGGGTGGGCACCGGCGAGCTGCTCGGCGCCATGGCCGGGGCCGGCGCCGACGTGATCGGCGTGGACTGGCGGGTGCCGCTGGACGAGGCCGCGCGGCGCACCGGCGGCCGGCACCCGGTGCAGGGCAACCTGGACCCGGCGGTGCTGTTCGCCGACCCGGCCTCGGTCGAGGCCGAGGTGCGCCGGATCGTCGACGAGGGTCGGGCCGCTCCCGGGCACGTGTTCAACCTGGGCCACGGGGTGCTCCCGAACACCGACCCGGACGTGCTGACCCGGGTCGTCGAGCTGGTGCACAGCCTGCACCCGTGACCGGGCGCGTGGCGGTGGTCGGGGCCGGGATCTCCGGGCTGGCCGCGGCGCACCGGCTGCGCACCCGCCTCGGCCCGGCCGCGACGATCACCGTGCTGGACCAGCGCGACCGGATCGGCGGGGTGCTGCACACCGTCGACCTGGCGGGCGTGCCGTTCGACGTGGGCGCCGAGGCGTTCCTGGCCCGCCGTCCCGAGGTGCCCGCCCTGCTGACCGAGCTGGGCGCGTCCGACCGCCAGGTGCACCCCAGCGGCGCCGCGCCCGCCATCCGGGCGGCCGGCCGGACC
>DASQMQ010000661.1:0-8902 GCA_035645455.1 Pseudonocardia sp. | reverse complement strand
ACGGCCGGGCGTGCCGAGGTGGATGCCCGGCGGGAACCCGCGGACCTCGAAGCCGACGTACGAGGTGACGTAGGGCCGGAGGGCGGGGTTCGGACGCGCCTCCACCTGGACCGCGGAGGGCATGACCACGCGGTCACGGTACGGGAGCGGGCGGCGCTCGTGGTCCGTACTTCCCCGGTGATCCGCACGCGGTGTTCCGCGCGAGCTGCCGACCGGTCCGACGACACGATCCAGGAGAGAAGGAGTGCAGATGACGATCCGCGTCTCGTGTGTGGGTGACAGCATCACCCGCGCTCAGCACAGCGTGGACTACCTGAGCCTGCTCGGTGTGCGGCACCGGCCCGGCGAGGTGAGCACGCGACGTTTCGGCGTGAACCGCGACTTCGCCTACAACCTGCTGCAACGGCTCGACGAGGTGGTGGCGGCACCGGCCGATGTGATCACCGTGTTGATCGGGACGAACGACGCCCGGGCGAGCCTGCCCGGTTACCCGGTCGACAAGGTGATGAGGACCAAGCACCTGCCGACCAGGCCGTCCGCGGCGTGGTTCCAGGAGTGTCTGGGGAGCGTCGTCGAGCGGCTGAGCTCGGAGACCGACGCGACGATCGGGCTGCTGTCGCTTCCCGTGCTCGGCCAGGATCCGACGGCCGCGCCGGCCCGGGCCTCGAGGGAGTACAGCCGGATGATCGCCGAGATCGCGCAGCGTCACGGCGTCGCCTACCTGCCGCTGCACGAGCGGCAGCTCGAGGAGATCCACCGGGCGGACCCGGCCGAGATCCCGTACGAGGAGCTGACCGTCGCCGGGTACCTCGGCACCGTTCTCCAGCGGAAGCTGCTGCGCCGCAGCCTCGACACGCTCTCGCGGCGCCGCGGCCTGCTGCTGACGACCGATCACATCCACCAGAACGGCCGGGGGGCAGCGCTGATCGCGGAAGTGATCGACGCCAGCCTGCTGCAGGCGCCCGCGACCGACGGCGATCGACGCGCGTAGCTGCCGCCGCTCACCGGGCGACCGCCTGACGGTGCGGCCCCGGCACCGTCGCGGCCGGCCGGGCGGGGGTCGGTCGGGCGGCGCGGCCGAACGGACCTGACGAAGGTCCTCACGGAGGCTTCACATGCGCGCCCGGGGGGGTAACCTCGCCCGATCGGCAGCGGCAAGGGGGGCGCATGGCGACGCGTGGTGGACCCGAGGTTTCCGACGGGAGCGGCGGCCCGTCCGTCGCCGACGCCTTCCCCAGCCGACACCTGCCGGCACCGCAGGTGCGCGACCTGCCGGACGGACCGACCTCCTACTGGCGGCTGATCGGCCCCGGGATCGTCGCCGCCGGGGTCGGGCTGGCGTCGGGCGAGTTCATCCTGTTCCCCTACATCGCCTCCCAGGTCGGGCTGGTGTTCGTGTGGGCGGCGCTGGTCGGGCTGATGACCCAGTACGTGCTGAACATGGAGATCGAGCGCTACAGCCTGGCCACCGGGGAGACCGCGCTGACCGGGTTCAGCCGGTACTGGCGGCACTGGGGCCTGGTGTTCGCGCTGCTGGCCTACTTCGCCAACCTGTGGCCGGGCTGGGTGACCAGCTCGGCCACCCTGGTCACCTACATGGTCGGCGGCGAGGCCACCTGGATCGCCATCGGGATGCTGGTGGCGATCGGGCTGACCCTCACCCTCGCCCCGGTCATCTACGTGGCGCTGGAGCGCGCGCAGATGGTCAAGGTCGCCGCCGTGGTGATCCTGTTCGTGGTCGGGGCGATCTTCGCGATCGGCGCGTCGGCGTGGGCCGACCTGCCCCAGGTCGTGACCAACCCCGGCATCCCGGCCGCCGAGCTCGGGTTCGCCACGCTGCTCGGGGCGCTGGCCTTCGCCGGCGCCGGCGGCGGGCAGAACCTGGTGCAGTCCAACTGGATCCGGGACAAGGGCTTCGCCATGGGCGAGTACGTCCCGCGCCTGGTCAGCCCGATCACCGGGCAACCGGAGGCCGCGCCGAGCACCGGCTACGTGTTCCTCCCGGACGAGCCGAACATGTCGCGCTGGCACCGCTGGTGGAAGTTCGCCAACGTCGAGCAGCTGAGCACGTTCGTGCTGATCACGTTCCTGACCATCCTGTTCACCTCGCTGCTGGCCTACTCCACGGTGTTCGGGCAGGAGGGGCTGGCCAGCAACATCGACTTCGTCCGGACCGAGGGCGAGGTGCTGGGCGAGCGGGTCGGGGCCTGGTTCCAGTACCTGTTCTGGTTCGTCGGCGCGCTGTCGCTGTTCGCCGCGGCGCTGGGCATCGTCGACTACACCAGCCGGTTGGCGGCCGACGTCATCAAGACCTCCTACGCCCGCGGCGCGAACGAGAGCAAGATGTACGCCGGGCTGGTCTGGGGCCTGGTCGCGATCGGGATCGTGATCCTGCTGGCCGGGTTCGACCAGCCGATCGTGCTGCTGGTGATCTCCGCCGTGGTCGGCGGCTTCATGATGTTCATCTACTCGGCGCTGCTGATCCTGGTCAACCGCAAGTCGCTGCCGGCGCCGATCCGGGTCCGCGGGTGGCGGCTGGCCGGGCTGATCTGGTCGTTCCTGCTGTTCGGGGTGCTGTCGGTGCTGACCTTCTCCGAGCAGATCCCGAAGCTGCTCGGCGGCTGAACCCGGTCGCCGGGGTTGGGGCAGACGGGCGACTGCCGCGTGAACGTCGGCCGGTTCGGGAACCCTGCGCAGTGCCGGGGACGACGAGCCGGACGACGGGAGATCCGCATGACGCAGCAGATGCTCGAGCCCGACACCGGCGCGACCGAGCGCCCGCGGCGCCGCGGCCCGTCGATGAGGGTCGTCGCCGCGCTGGCCGCGGTGGCCGTCGCGGTGCCGGTCGGCGCCACGATCGCCGGCTGGCTGCCCGGACCCGGCGACTTCGACCAGCAGGTCGTCGACCACAGCCCGGCGCCGCTGATGGTCGCGCTGAGCGACATCGCCGAGTACCACGCCGCCGCCGGCACCTTCCAGGTCCTGGTCGACCTGGAGCGCGACACCCCGTACCTGCCCGACGTGATCAGCGGCGAGCGGACCACGCTGTTCGCCACCGGCCGCGCCGACGCCCTGGTCGACTTCTCCGGGCTCGGCCCGGAGCGGGTCGCCGTCTCCGCGGACGGCCGCGCGGTCACCATCACCCTGCCGCCGCCGCGGCTGTCCCCGGCGACCGTCGACCCGGCGGCCAGCCGGATCGTCGGGCGCGACCGCGGCATCGCGGAGCGGCTGGCCGGGGTGGTCGAGGACAACCCGGTCGACGACCAGGAGCTCTACCGGCTGGCCACGCAGAAGATCGACGAGGCGGCCGCGCAGAGCGACCTGCTGGCCCGGGCCGAGACCAACACCCGGGAGATGCTCACCGCGCTGGCCGGCTCGATGGGCTACGAGCAGGTCACCGTCATCTTCGCCGACCCCCGCTGATCCCACCCCGCGTGGTCAGCGGCGCAGGGCCCCGACGGCCTCGTGGAGGTCGCCGTAGGCGCGCAGTTCGGCGCCGACGGGGGCGAGCACGAGGTCCTCGGCCACCTCGCCGACCGCGGTCCGCAGCCGGCCCTCGACCGCGCTCCGGCGGCGCCGGGCGCCGAGCGCGGCCGGCAGCCGGGCCAGCAGCGCCAGCAGCAGCCCGGCCAGCAACCCGCCGAGCAGCATCAGCGTGGGCAGTGGCAGCTCGCCGACGTCCGGGGTGTCCGGGCCGGGCAGCCGCAGCACGTCCAGCACGTAGAGCCCGACCAGCCACAGCCCGCCGGCCAGCGCCAGCACCGCGAGCAGCGCCTGCAGCAGCCCGACCGCGCGCCACCAGAGCGGGGTCCGGTCGAAGCCGAAGTCGGTGCCGGCGACCGCGCGGTCCAGCGCGTCGGGCAGGTCCTCCTCGTGCGACCGGGCGGCGGCGCGGACCGCGTCCGGCCACGGATCGGGCAGGCCGTCGGCGGCGGTGTCGGCCAGCCCGCGCAGGGCCAGATCCACCCGGGACCGCTCGACGATCGACGCCTCCGGCAGCGACGTGCGCGCGACCGGCCCGTCCGACGCCGGGTCGAGGGCCTGGGGCCGCAGCCGGTCCAAGTGCAGCCGGCGCAGCGGATCCGGGCGCAGCCGGCGCACCCAGCGGGTGTAGGGCGAGCCGGTCGCGGCGACCGCGCGGTGCACCGCCGCCCGCTGCACGGCCGCACCGACCGCCGGCACCCCGGCCGCCGCGCTCAGCGCCGCCACCAGCTCCCGGGACGCCGCCGGGGCCACTTCGGCGCGGGCCGGGCCGTCGACGACGTCAACCAGCTCCGCGGTGACGTCGTCGAGGTCGGCCGAGACGCGGCGCAGCGCGGCCCGGTGCGCGGCGACCGCGCCGGTCAGCACGGCCAGCAGTTCGTCGCGGCCGTCCGGGGTGACCGCGGACGCGCCGAGCACCGGCACGTCGGGCAGGCCGTCGTCGGCCAGCAGGCGGCGGACGTCGTCGAGGGCGGCGACGGTCTGGTCGGGCGGCAGCCGGTCGACCTGGTTGAGCACCACCACCATCACCTCGCCGTGCCGGGCCAGCGGGCGCAGGTAGCGGTCGTGCACGGCGGCGTCGGCGTACTTCTGCGGGTCCAGCACCCAGACCAGCACGTCGACCAGCGCGACCAGCCGGTCCACCTCCAGCCGGTGGGCGACCTCGGTGGAGTCGTGGTCGGGCAGGTCGAGCAGCACCAGCCCGTGCAGCGGCCCGCCGGGGACCTCGACGTGGTGGCGGCGCGGGATCTCCAGCCAGTCCAGCAGCGACCCGGCGCCCTCGGCGCCCCAGACCGCCGCGTGCGCCACCCCGGTGGTCGGCCGGCGCACCCCGACGGTGGACACGTCGGCCCCGGTCAGCGCGTTGAACAGGGAGGACTTCCCGCTTCCGGTGGCGCCGGCGAGCGCGACCACGGTGTGCGCGCCGGACAGCCGCAGCCGCTCCCCCGCCCGCCGCGCCAGCGCCCGGGCCGGCGCCAGCCGGGTCTCGTCGAGCCGGCCCTCGCCGACCTCCAGCACGCGGTCCAGCGCGCGCAGGCGGGCGGCGACGCCGGCGGCCCCGACGCTGTGGTCGCGGGTGGTCAGCAGCTTCATCGGGCACGCTCCACGGCTGCGGCCGCGCGTTCCAGCGCGGCGGCGTCGTCGGGGTGGGTGGCGTGCTGCTCCAGCAGTCCGGTGAAGCGCGCCTCCTCGCGGCCGAGCAGCGCCGCCACCCGTTCCAGCAGGTCCTCGCGGGCCCGGTCGGCCAGCGCCCGCACGGCCTGGTCGCCGAACAGCGCCTCCAGCACCTTCTGCGACAGCAGCGTCGTCCCGCTGGCCACCGCGACCTCGATCGGCGCCGCGATCACCGACGTCGTGGCGAAGACCAGGATCATCACCAGCAGCCCGGTCGCGTTCACCCCGTAGGCGGCGGTGCGGGCGATCGTCCGGCGGTCCACGCCCTCGCGCCGGACCAGGTCGAGCACCGCGGCCTGCCAGTCCCGGACGGTGCGCTCGGCGTCCGCGCGGAACTGCGGGGACACCCGGTCCAGCCGGTCCGGGGCGGACTTCAGCAGCACGGTGCCGGCCGCGGTGGACCGCCAGGTGGTGGCGGCCCGCTCGGCGGCCTGCCCGGCCGCGCTGTCCACCAGCAGCGCGACGCCCGACTCCAGCGCGACCGTCAGGTCGGCCCCGGGGCGGGGACGGCCCATCAGCGCGGCGGTCATCCGGTCGCGCCAGCGGCCGACCCGGTCCTGCAACGTGCGCAGCAGCTCGCCGGTGCCGACGAACTCCTGCCAGCGGGCCAGCACCTCGCCGCGCAGCAGCACCCCGTCCCGCATCCCGGCGTCCACCTCGCCCAGCGCCGCCACGTAGGCGCCCCGCACGTCGGCCCGCAGCCGGGTGGCCGCGTCGATCTGGGCGTGGGCCTGCGCGGCCAGGGCGGTGGTGCGCGGGCGGAGGCTGTCCAGGGCGCCGTCCAGGGTCCGCCGGACGACCGCGGCGCGCTGCTCGGCGTCGCGGGCCAGCTCGTCGAACCACTGCCGGACCGGCCCGATCACCGCGTCCGGCAGCAGGCCGTCGGCCAGCACGGTCTCCGGGACGACGAACAGCGGCGCGTCCCCGAGCCCGTGCGCGCCCAGCATCTCACCCAGGTGCGCGGCGATGTCGCGCTCGGCACCCGGCGGGACCCGGTCGAGCAGCACGGCCAGCGCGGTGCCCCGGGAGGCGGCGGTCTCCAGCACGTCCCAGGGGACGGCGTCGGCGTACCGGGCCGCGGTCGTCACGAACAGCCAGAGGTCGGCCGCGGCCAGCAGCTGCCCGGCCAGCCGCCGGTTCGCCGCGACCACCGAGTCGATGTCCGGGGCGTCCAGGAACGCCAACCCCGGCCGCAGGGCCGCGGACGGGACGAGCTGCAGGGTCTCGTGGTCGGTGCCGGCGCCGCTGGTGCGGGTCAGGTCGGGCAGCACCCGGGTGTCGGCGAACCAGGGCAGGTCGTCGGGGTGGCAGACCAGCACCGGGGAGCGGGTGGTCGGCCGGAGCACCCCGGCCGGGGTGACCTGGGCCCGGACCAGGCTGTTCACGATCGTCGACTTGCCGGCACCGGTGGAGCCGCCGACCACGGTGAGCAGCGGGGCGTCCAGCCGGCGCAGCCGCGGCAGGACGTAGTCGTCGAGCTGGTGGACCAGCTCGGCGCGGGCCGCGCGGGCCCGGTCGACGCCGGGGATCTCCAGGTCGAAGCGGATGGCGGTGGCGGCGTCGCGGAGGGTGCTGAGCGCGGTGGGGAGCGGCGCCTGGCTCGGGTCGGTCTGCATCAGCTCACCTCGTCGGGGCAGGTGCCCCCGGATGCCCGCTTTCCGGGCCCGCGAACCCGCCCCGGCCAGGATGACCAACCGTCAGCCGCCCTCCAGGTCGCCCTCGGTCTCCAGGTAGGTGCTGCGGAGGGCGTCGAGGGTGTCGGGGTCGGGGCTCTCCCACAGGCCGCGGTCGGCGGCCTCCAGCAGCCGCTCGGCCATCCCGTGCAGCGCCCACGGGTTCGCGTCCTGCAGGAACTTGCGGTTGACCGGGTCGAGCACGTACTCCGCGGTCAACCGCTCGTACTGCCAGTCGGCGATGACGCCGGTGGTGGCGTCCCAGCCGAACAGGTAGTCGACCGTCGCCGCCATCTCGAAGGCGCCCTTGTAGCCGTGCCGGCGCATGGCGTCCATCCAGCGCGGGTTGACCACCCGGGCCCGGAACACCCGGGAGGTCTCCTCGTGCAGCGTGCGGGTCTTGACCGCCTCCGGGCGGGTGGAATCGCCGACGTAGGCCTGCGGCGCGGTGCCGGTGAGCGCGCGGACCGTGGCGACCATGCCGCCGTGGTACTGGTAGTAGTCGTCGGAGTCGGCGATGTCGTGCTCGCGGGTGTCGACGTTCTTGGCCGCCACCGCGATCCGCCGGTAGGCGGTCTCCATGTCGCCGCGGGCCGGGGCGCCGTCCAGGCCGCGGCCGTAGGCGTAGCCGCCCCAGGTGGTGTAGACCTCGGCCAGGTCGGCGTCGTCGCGCCAGTTGCGCGAGTCGACCAGCTGCAGCAGCCCGGCGCCGTAGGTGCCCGGCTTGGAGCCGAAGATCCGGGTGGTGGCCCGGCGGCGGTCGCCGTGGCCGGCCTCGTCGTGGGCGACGTGGGCGCGCACGAAGTTCTGCTCGGCCGGCTCGTCGAGCCCGGCGACCAGCTGCACCGCGTCGTCGAGCAGGGCCAGGACGTGCGGGAACGCGTCCCGGAAGAACCCGGAGATGCGCACCGTGACGTCGATCCGGGGGCGGCCCAGCTCGACGAGGTCGATCGCCTCCAGGCGGGTGACCCGGCGGCTGGCCTCGTCCCAGACCGGGCGCACCCCGAGCAGCGCGAACACCTCGGCGACGTCGTCGCCGGAGGTGCGCATGGCGCTGGTGCCCCACACCGACAGCCCGACCGAGCGCGGCCAGTCGCCGTGGTCGGCGCGGTAGCGGGCGACCAGCGACTCGGCCATCGCCTGCCCGGTCTCCCAGGCCAGCCGGGACGGCACGGCCTTCGGGTCGACCGAGTAGAAGTTCCGGCCGGTGGGCAGCACGTTGATCAGCCCGCGCAGCGGCGAGCCGGACGGGCCGGCCGGGACGAAGCCGCCGTCGAGCGCGTGCAGGACGCGGTCGACCTCACCGGCGGTGCCGGCCAGCCGGGGGACGACCTCGCGGGCGGCGAACTCCAGGACCGCCGTCACGGCGTCCGGGGCACCCCGCTCGGCCACGGCGCGAGCGGCCGCGGCCGGGTCCCAGCCGGCCGCCTCCATGTCCGCGACCAGCGCGTGGGCCTGCGCCTCGACGTCGTCGACCCGGGCCTTGGACTCCTCCTCGGCCAGGCCCAGGGCCTCGCGCAGGCCGGGCACGCTGACCTCGCCGCCCCACATCTGCCGGGCCCGCAGCATGGCCACCACCAGGTCGACCCGCTCCGGGCCGGTGGGGGCCCGGCCGAGCACGTGCAGGCCGTCCCGGATCTGCACGTCCTTGATCTCGCACAGCCAGCCGTCGACGTGCAGCAGGAAGTCGTCGAACTCGGCCTCGTGCGGGCGCTCGGTCAGCCCCAGGTCGTGGTCGAGCTTGGCGGCCTGCATCAGCGTCCAGATCTGCTGACGGATCGCGGGGAGCTTGGCCGGGTCGAGGGCGGAGATGTTGGCGTGCTCGTCGAGGAGCTGCTCGAGCCGGGAGATGTCGCCGTAGGTCTCGGCGCGGGCCATCGGCGGGATCAGGTGGTCGACCAGGGTGGCGTGCGCGCGGCGCTTGGCCTGGGTGCCCTCGCCGGGGTCGTTGACCAGGAACGGGTAGACCAGCGGCAGGTCGCCGAGCGCGGCGTCGGTGCCGCAGGACGCGCTCATCCCCAGGGTCTTGCCGGGCAGCCACTCCAGGTTGCCGTGCTTGCCCAGGTGCACGA
>DASQMQ010000660.1:0-4584 GCA_035645455.1 Pseudonocardia sp. | reverse complement strand
CGGGAGCGGCTCTCGCCCGCCCCGGCCGGACGGGAGCGCTCTCGGGTGGTCGGGGCGTCAGCGGGTGGTGGCGGGGGTGCGGGCGTCGGTCCCGTCGGGGTCCGGCTTCGCGGCGCCGATGGTGGTGCGCAGCGGCACCTCGCGGATCAGCACGACGCACACCAGCATGAGCACCGACGCCACCGCCGCGATCAGGAAGACGAACGCGATCCCGTCGCCGTAGGCGTCGCGCACCGCGGTCACCTGCTCGGGCGAGGCCGTGGCCAGCGACTCCAGCGCCCCGGACGTCCCGCCCAGCAGGCTCGACACCCGCCCGTCGAGCAGCACGCCCAGCACCGTGACCCCGACGGTGCCGCCGAGCGAGCGCAGGAACGTGACCAGCGAGCTGGCCGCGCCGATGTTGTCGATGTCGACGGTGTTCTGCACCGCGAGCACCAGGTTCTGCATGGTCATCCCCATCCCGGTGCCCAGCAGCACCAGGAAGATGCCGATCGACCAGACCGGGGTGGTGTGGTCGACGGTGGCCATCAGCCCCAGCCCGAGGGTGACCAGCACGGCGCCGGCCACCAGGTAGGGCTTCCACCGGCCGTAGCGGCTGATCAACCGGCCGGACACGGTGGAGGAGACCACCAGTCCGCCGATCAGCGGCAGGGTCAGCAGCCCGGCGGCCATCGGCGAGTAGGCCCGGCCGATCTGGAAGTACTGGCCGAGGAACACCGAGCCGCCGAACATCACCACGCCGGCGACCATGCTGGCCAGCACGGACAGCACGACGGTGCGCTGGCGGAACAGCCACATCGGCACCACCGGCTCGGGCACCTTCGTCTCCACCAGGACCGCAACGGCCAGCGCGGCGACGCCGAGCCCGACCATGATCGCCGAGGTGCCGGACAGCCAGTCGAACTGCTCGCCGGCCAGCGAGATCCACACCAGCAGGGTGGACACCCCGCCGACGATCAGGGTGGCGCCCCAGTAGTCGAGCTCGACCTCGCGCCGCACGTGCGGCAGGTGCATCGTCTTCTGCATCACGACCAGCGCGGCCAGCCCGACCGGCACGCCGACGAAGAAGCACCAGCGCCAGCCCAGGCCGGGGGTGTCCACCAGCAGGCCGCCGAGCAGCGGACCGGAGACGGTGGCCGCGGCCAGCACCGAGCCGAGGTAGCCGGAGTAGCGGCCGCGCTCGCGCGGCGGGATCAGTGCGGCGATGACCACCTGGGTCAGCGCCATCAGCCCACCGGCGCCGACGCCCTGCAGCAGCCGCCAGCCGATCAGGCTGCCCATCGAGCCGGCCAGCCCGGCCCCGATCGAGGCCACGATGAAGATCACGACCGCGGACTGGACGAGCGGCTTCTTCGGGTAGAGGTCGGCCAGCTTGCCCCAGATCGGGGTGGAGGCGGTGGTGGCCAGCAGGGTCGCGGTGACCACCCAGGTGTAGCCGGTCTGCGAGCCGCGCAGATCGGCGACGATCGACGGGAGCGCGTTGGCGACGATCGTGTTCGACAGGATGGCGACGAACATCCCGGCCAGCAGGCCGCTCAGGGCGCTGATGACCTGGCGGTGGCTGAGCGCCTGCTCGCCGCCGGCCGCCGGGGCGCTCGTCGTGGTCGGGGTGGTCATGCCGGCGTGCCTCTCGTGCTGTTCCCGGAGCCGGGGTGGGACCGGGCCTCGTCGTGCTCGGCGGTGCGGGCGGTGATCTCCGCGGCCAGTGCGGTGACCAGGCGGGCGGTGGCCAGGACGTCGACGTCCGGCAGCCGCGCCAGTGCCCCGTGCAACCACTCGCGGCGCATCGCCTCGCCCTGGGCCAGCAGGTCGCAGCCGGCCGGGGTGAGCCGGACGAGGCTGGCGCGGCGGTCGGCCGGGTCGGGGCGGCGGCAGACCAGCTGCCGGGCCTCCAGCTCGCCGATCTGCCGGCTCACCACCGACTGGCCGACGCCGCGCAGCGCGGCGATCTCGCCGAGCCGGCGCTCGCCGTCGCCCAGCATGCGGATCAGCTCCAGGACGGCCATGGTGGACGGAGCGGCGCCCTCGGCGCCCCGCTGGCTGAGCGTCCGCCAGCTGCGCAGCAGGGCGAGGACGGCGTCGGCGAGCTGGTCGGCCGCGCGGTCGGGAACGGTCCCGGGACCGCCGCCATTAGTTCGCATACGACAAACATACGCCGATGGTTGCAGCATGCAACCTAGTGCCGGACGTCACGCAGCGGCCCGCGGACGGGCGGTCAGGCGCTCTCGGGCGCCGGGACGACCGGCACCACGCCGTCCCGGTGGCGGCGGGCCAGCTCCCGGTAGACCTCGGGATTGGTGTCCACCCAGCGCTGGGCCGACGGGGTCAGCGGCCCCGTGGTCCGGGCGATCCCGCCGAGCACCAGCTGCCCGTCCGGCACGACGGTGTTCGGCGGCACCACGGCCCCGGCGCCGATCAGGCAGCGGGCCCCGATCCGGGCGCCGTCCTGGACGGTGGCGCCGTTGCCCACCAGCGCGTCGGCGCCGATGACGCACCCGTGCACCACGCAGAGGTGCCCGATGGTCGCGCCCGGGCCGATCTCGGTGACCGGGTCGTTCCCGCCGTGCAGCACCGACCCGTCCTGCACGTTCGCCCCCTCCCGGACGACGATCGGCCCGAAGTCGGCCCGCAGCACCGCGCCGTACCAGATCGAGGCGTGCGCCTCCACGCGCACGTCGCCGACCAGCGTCGCGGTCGGGGCCACGAAGGCGTCGGGGTGGACGGTCGGGGCGAGACCCTCGAAGGCGAACAGCGGCACGGCTGCAGCCTCGCACGCGCATCCGGGTGGCGCCGCCGCGCCGGCCGTACCCCGCGCGGGTGACCTGCCCCACGTCGTCGGGACGGGTCGGGCAGGCTGGGCCGATGGCGGCGGGGCGGCGGGCGCGGGTGGTGGCGGCCGCTGCGACCGTCGTCCTGGTCGCGACCGTGGCGGGGTGCAGCGGCGCCGAGGACCCGCCGGTGGCGGTGCCCACGATCGGGGCCGGGCCCCCGCCGCCCGCAGCCCCGCCGACGGGCCAGCCCGTCCCGCAGGCCGTGCCGGTCTACTACGTCGCCGAGACGGAGTCCGGCCCGCGGCTGTACCGGGAGTTCCACCGGATCACCACGGCCGACCCGGCCACCGACGCGGTGCTGGAGATGCTGGCCGGTCCCACCGGGGTCGACCCGGACTACCGCTCGCACTGGCCCCCGGGCGCCGGGCTGGCCGACCCGGTCACCGCCGCCGACGGGACGATCACGGTCGACCTCACCGGCGTCGGGTCGGCCCGGGTCGGCACCGAGCTGGCGCACCTGACGGTCCAGCAGCTGGTGTTCACGGTGCAGGGCGCGCTGCAGTCGACCGACCCGGTGCGCCTGCTGGTGGACGGCGAGCCGGTCGAGGAGCTGTGGGGGGCCGTCGGCACGGCCGAACCGGTGGCGCGCGGCGACGCCTACGCACTGCGCTCGCTGGTCCAGATCGACGAGCCGGCCGAGGGCGCCGAGGTCGGCCGCGAGGTCGAGGTGACCGGCGAGGCCGCCGTGTTCGAGGCCACCGTGCGCTGGGAGGTGCTGCGCGACGGCGAGGTGGTGGAGTCCGGCTTCACCACCACCGCCGAGGGCCAGCGGTTCGCCCCCTACTCCTTCACCGTGCGGCTCGCCCGCGCCGGCGAGTACACGGTCCGGGTCAGCGAGGACGACCCCTCCGACGGCGAGGGCCGCCCACCCCTCACCGACGACAAGACCATCACCGTCACCTAGTCGGGGGTGTGGCGGGGCGGGCGCAGGCCGAGCGAGCGCAGTTCGAGCGCGGCCAGGGCGTGCACGACGTCGCGGTCGTCGCGGCGCCAGGCCGCGGCCGGGTCGGCGGAGACCCGCAGCAGCCGGCGCACCGGCTGGCGGGTGATCGCGCGCAGCGCCAGCAGGTCGGTGTCCACAGTGCGGATCTGCGCGGCGGATCCGGCCGTCCGGGCGTAGCGCAGCCGCAGCGGCACCCAGACCAGCAGCACCGGCACGATCCCGAGGACGGCGATGCCGAGCGCGGTGCCGGCGGCGATGGTGGCCACGGTGCCGGCCAGCTCGCGGCCGGCCGTGGCGATCGAGTCCCCGGCCCCGGTCCCCGCGCCCAGCGCCCTGGCCAGGTCCTCGCCGACCAGCGGCAGTCGCCCGGCGGTCTGCGCCGCGCCGTCGAACGCCCCGCGGATCCCGTCGCCCGCCCCGGTCAGGGTGTCGGCCGGGGACTGCAGCTCCAGCACGGCCGCGCGGGCGGCGCGGGCGACCTCGACGCACAGCCACACCCACAGCACGACCAGCACGTCGGTGGCGAGCTGCAGCAGGAACCGGCCCGGGCGCTCCGCGTAGAACCGCATGCCGGCGATGTCTACAGCACGGCCCCGCCCGCCCGCACACCTCCCGGATCACCCCACCCCGAGCGGGTCACGGGGGTACCGCTCCCGTCGAGAACGATCCTGTCGCGAGGGTGGACCGGTCCACTTCGCCACAACGTCGTTCTCGACGGTCAGGGGGTGTGGATGGGGCCTTCCCGCTGGGCCAGCGGGGCGCCGCCGCCGCCCCAGTGCTTGGCGATCATCTCCGCGGCGATCGAGACCG
>DASQMQ010000659.1:0-7148 GCA_035645455.1 Pseudonocardia sp. | reverse complement strand
TCGCGGGCGTCCAGGAACCGCTCGGTGTCGTCGGGGCTCGGGCACCCCGAGGTGCTGGCCGACGTCGCCGACGCCGCCGCGGTCGCGGCGGCCGTCCGCGGCCACGACGCCGTGCTGCACCTGGCCGCGAAGGTCGACGTGGTGGGGCGGTGGGCGGACTTCGCCCGCGCCAACATCACCGGTACCCGCGCGGTGCTGGCCGCCTGCCGGGCCGCCGGGGTCGAGCGGTTGGTCCACGTGTCCACCCCGTCGGTGGCGCACGCCGGATCCGCGCTGGTCGGAGCACCGGCGGGGGTGGCCGACCCGGCCGGGGCGCGCGGGCACTACGCCCGCAGCAAAGCCGTGGCCGAGCGGATCGCGCTGGCCGATCGCGGCGGCCCGGCCGTGGTCGCGGTGCGCCCGCACCTGGTCTGGGGACCGGGCGACACCCAGCTGGTCGGGCGGATCGTGGCCCGCGCCCGCAGCGGGCGGCTGCCGGTCGTCGGTTCCGGGGCGGCGCTGATCGACACCACCTACGTGTCCAACGCCGTCGACGCCCTGGTCGCGGCCCTCGACCGGGCCGAGGCGGCCCGCGGCCAGGCCCTGGTGGTGTCCAACGGCGAGCCCCGCCCGGTGGCCGAGCTGCTCGGGCAGATCTGCCGGGCGGCCGGCGTCGGCCCGCCCCGGTTCGCCGTGCCGGGCGCGCTGGCGCGCACCGCTGGCGCGGTCGTGGAGGCGGCCTGGGCGGTCGTGCCGGTCCTGCGGCGCGCGGCCGACCCGCCGATGACCCGGTTCCTGGCCGAGCAGCTGTCCACCGCGCACTGGTTCGACCAGCGCCACACCCGCGACGTGCTGGGCTGGGTGCCGCGGGTGGACCTGGCCTCCGGGATGGCCGCGCTGGCCCGCAGCTTCGGCCGCTGAGCCCGGTCGTGCGTGAAGAACACTGCCCGAACAGTGTTTTTCGCGCACGACCGGGGGATCATCGGCGGGTGCTGGCGGTCGAGGCGAGGTTCACCGGGGTGTCCGGGCTCGCCGCGATGGGCGCCGCGGTCGGCGAAGCGCTGGTGCCGCAGCGGCTCCAGGCGCTCGACCCGCAGGGGTTCGCCGCCTCGGTGACCTCCGTCGACCTCGGCCCGGTCCGGGTCGTACGGGCGTCCGCACCGGCCTTGCGGTCGGTGCGCCCCGCCGGGGCACCCGACCACCCCGACGGCACGGTGTTCCTGCTGCTCGGGCGCGGCGCGCGCGGCCAGATCGTGGCCGGCCCGGCGAGCGCGCCGGTCGACCCCGACCACGTCGTGCTGGTCCCCGGCGACGCCGCGTTCGAGGTGACCTACCCGGAACCGCTGGACGTGCTGTTCGTGGCCCTGGACCCGCTCCGGGCGCTGCGGCTCGGGCTCCCGGCGTCCGGCCCGGTCCGCGGCCTGACCCTGCCCGCGGAAGGCCGGGCGCTGCTGCGACCGGCGCTGGACGCGGTGCTGGCCGCGGCGGTCGCGCCCGGCACCGGTCCCGCCACCCCCCTGCTGGCCGGGCTCGCCGAGGTCGTGGAGGGGGCCCTCGCGGTGGCCGTGCGGCCGGCGGTGGGCGACCTCGCGGTCGACCCCGCGGCGGCGCTGCGAGCCGCCGCGCTCGGGCTGGTCGAGCGGCACCTCGACGATCCCGACCTCGGCCCGGTGTGGCTGGCCGCGCGGCTGCACGTCTCGCCCAGCACCCTGCACCGGGCCTTCCGCGCGGGTGCGGAGACCGTCGCCGCGGCGGTGCGCCGGCGCCGCGTCGAGGCCGTCGCGCGCGACCTCACCGGGCCGGGGCAGCGGACGGGGGTGGCCGAGCTGGCCGCCCGCTACGGGTTCGCCGGCGGCTCGCACCTGGCCACCGCGTTCCGCGCGCGCTTCGGCACGTCGCCCGCCGACTACCGGGCCTGGCACGGATCTGCTCGCGACCTGACTCCGAACTGATCGTCCGCGGGTCCGCGCGCTCCTACCGTCCCCAGGTGTCGGACGCAGAGGAGATGACCATGAGGTTCGTACTGGTCCACGGTTCGTGGCACGACGGCAGTTGCTGGGACGGGGTCGCGGGGCACCTGCGCGAGGCCGGGCACGAGGTGCACGCCCCGACGCTGCCGGGCAACGGCGCGGACGCGAAGCGCGACGTCACGCTGGACCAGACCTGCGCGGCGGTCGCCGACCTGATCGTCGCCGAGGACCTGCGCGAGGTCGTGCTGGTCGGGCACAGCTTCGGCGGCCTGGTCGTGCAGAAGGTCGCGCTGGCCGTCCCGGACCGGCTGCGCCGGCTGGTCTTCCACAACGCCTACGTCGTCGAGCACGGCCGCTCGCTGTTCGACCACGTGCCGCCGAGCGCCGCGGCCGCGTTCGGCGAGCTCGCCGACCCGGACGGCACCCTGTCGTTGCCGTTCGCGTTCTTCCGCGACGCGCTGACCAACGACGCCGACCTGGCGACCGCGCAGGCCGCGTTCGCCCGGATGACACCCGAGCCGCTGGCCCGCGCGGCCGAGCCGGTCGACCTCACCGGCTTCGCCGAGCTGCCGGTGCCGCGGTCCTACCTGTACGCGGTGGACGACAACGTGTTCCCGGCTACGGAGTTCAGCTGGCACCCCGGGCAGTCGCAGCGGCTCGGGGCGTTCCGGCTGGTGCAGATGCCCGGCGGGCACGAGGTGCTGTTCACGAACCCGGGCGGGCTGGCCGCGAAGCTGGTCGAGGCCGGCCGTGACTGACCCCGCCGCCCTGCTGGACGGCCCGCTCGGGGCGATCGCGCCCGCGGTGCGGGCGGGCACCGTCGGGGCCGACGAGCTGGTGCGGGCGGCGCTGGCGCGGATCGCCGAGCGTGACCCGGCGATCGGCTCGGTGGTCCTGCTCGACGCGGACCGCGCGCTCGCCGCGGCCCGGGCCGGTCTGCCCGACGGCCCGCTGCGCGGTGTGCCGTTCCTGGTCAAGGACCTGCACGCCGAGGTCGACGGGCTGCCGTTGGCCCGGGGCAGCCGGCTGTTCGCCGGCTGCCCCTCCCCCGGCACGTCGACGGTCGTGGCCCGGTTGCAGGCGGCCGGCGCGGTGCTGCTGGGCCGCACGAACAGCCCCGAGTTCGGCCTGAACGTCACCACCGAGCCGCGGCTGTGGGGGCCGACCCGCAACCCGCACGACCCGACCCGGTCGGCCGGCGGCTCCAGCGGCGGTTCGGCCGCCGCGGTGGCCGCCGGGCTGGTCCCGTTCGCGCACGCCACCGACAGCGGCGGCTCCATCCGGATCCCGGCCGCCTGGTGCGGGGTCGTCGGGTTCAAGCCGACGCGGCAGCTGAACCCGACCGGCCCGTTCCGCCACGACGGGTGGGACGGACTCGGCCACGAGCACGCGATCACCCGGACGGTGGCGGACTCGGCGCTGCTGCTGGGGGTGACCTCGGGCGCGGCCACCGGCGACGCCCATCCCCGCCCGGCGGTCGGCCCGGACGACCTGCCGCCACCGCCGCCGCTGCGGATCGGGCTGGTCGACGCCACCGCCGACGGCGCCCCGGTGCACCCGGCGTGCCGGGACGCCGCGCACACAACCGCCGGGGCGCTGCGGGCGCTGGGCCACCACGTCGAGCCGCTCGCGCTGCCGCCGGTCGCAGCGACCCTCGGCCCGGTGATCGGGGCGGTGGTGGCCGGGCACCTGGCCGCGCTGGTCGAGGACCGCGAGCGCGCCCGCGAGCGCGCCGCCGGACCGGGCGAGCTGGAGCCCGCGATCGCCGACCTGGTCGACCAGGGCCGTGCCCGGTCGGCAGCCGACCAGGTCCGCGCCGTCGCGGCGCTGCACGGGCTGGGCCGGGAGCTGGCGACCGCGCTGGCCGGCGTCGACGTGGTGCTCACCCCGACCACCGCGCAGCCGGCCCCGCGGCTCGGCGTGCTGCACACCGACCGGTCGGCAGCCGAGCTGTTCGCCGAGATCTTCCGCTACGCGCCGTTCACCGGGTTGTTCAACGTCACCGGCGGACCGGCGATCAGCCTGCCCGCCGGACTCCACGACGGCGTGCCGGTGGGCGTGCAGCTCGCGGCGGCGCAGGGGGCCGACCGCACGGTCCTGCGGCTGGCCCACGCCCTGGAAACGAGCCGACCCGGCTGACGGTGACCGGCCCGCCGCGCCGCCGCGCCCGGCACCCACCGTCCTGCGGCTCGCCCGCACCCCGGAGCAGGCCGGCCCGGCTGACGACTCGGTGACCAGCGCGTGCCGTCGGCCCCGGTGCCCGTGGCCCGTCGGCAGCGCGGGGTGGCGGCGCGGACCGGGTAGGTTCGCGCCTGATGGCCGACACCGCCCTGCTCACCAGCACCGGGTTCACCGCAACGGTCCTCGACCGCGAGGTGGCGCTGCCGACACGGTGACCGGCGTGCACGACTTCGTCGCCGGACTCCGACCACCACCCCACGACCCCCACGACCCCCGGGAGCACCGCGCGTGACCACCCCCCTGTTCGACCTGTCCGGCCGCACCGCGGTGGTCACCGGCGGCAGCCGCGGGATCGGCCTGATGGCCGCCCGCGGACTGCTCGCCGCCGGCGCGACGGTGATCATCAGCTCGCGCAAGTCCGACGCCTGCGAGCAGGCCGTGCGCGAGCTGTCCGACCTCGGCCCGGTCTCCGCGGTACCGGCGGACCTGTCCACCGAGGCGGAGTGCCGCAGGCTGGCCGAGGAGGTCGCCGCGCGCGCCGGCGCGGTGCACATCCTGGTCAACAACGCCGGCGCCACCTGGGGCGCGCCGTTCGCCGAGTTCCCGGCCACGGCCTGGGACAAGGTCGTGGACCTCAACCTCAAGTCGCCGTTCTTCCTGACCCGGGCACTGCTGCCGCAGCTGGAGGCGGCCGCGACCGCCGACGACCCGGCCCGGGTGGTCAACGTCGGGTCCATCGACGGGCTGCGGGTGCCGGGGATGCCGACCTACTCCTACTCGGCGAGCAAGGCCGGGCTGCACCACCTGACCCGGGTGCTCGCCGCCGAGCTGGGGCCGCGCTCGATCACCGTCAACGCGATCGCGCCCGGCCCCTTCGAGTCCAAGATGATGGCGGCCACGCTGGCCGAGCACGGCGACGAGATCGCCGCCCGATCGCCGCTGGGCCGGATCGGGCGCCCGGACGACATCGCCGGGGTGGTGGTCTTCCTGACCTCCCGCGCAGGCTCCTACATCACCGGCGCGGTCATCCCGGTCGACGGGGGCATCGCGACCACCCGCTGACCACGGGCCACCCCGCCGCGCCGGCGGCCACTCCGCGACCCGGACGAGAGCGACTCCCGGCCCCTCGGCCTGCCCGTGCCGCGAGCAGGCCGCGCCGGGCGCGGGCCCGGCGCTGGATCGAGCGGAGGCGCCGGGCCTCGGGGTGGCGCCGGCGCCCCCGCTCGGGTTCGGGGCGATCCGGGTGTCGCGGATCGTCGGTGGCCGGCCAGCACAGCGGGCAACGGGGCCCGGCCGGCGCGAGCAGCGCGGCCGGCAGGACGATGCGCCCGCACGCTGCGGCGTAGCGGCCGTCGGTCGCGGAGGCCATGACGGGCTCGGGTACCAGGTGGTCGAACCCGTCGAGACAGGTGACCGGCACGCCGCCGGTCGGGCTCGTCGGCGCCATCAGCGGGGTCGGGATGGTCCTCGGTGGGAATCGCCACTGCTCGGGAGTGCGAACATGCGGGGACGACCTTTCGCGCGGCGACCGGTGGGGCGGCGAGGCCGGCACCGGGTGGTCACGGGGGCTGCCGGCCTCGCCCTGCACAACCTGTCGTGACCGGCCGCTCACCGCCAGGTTCATTTACCGAACATCGACCCACCATGATCGACGTGGCACGGTCCATTTCGTGGAGACCGCCAAGGGCAGCGCCAGCCTCGTCCGTCGTCAACTCGGCCGCCGGTTGCGGATGCACCGCGAGGAGGCGGGCAAGAACCAGGACGACGTCGTGGAGGCGAATGTCGCCGGCCGGACGAAGATCTGGCAGATCGAGACCGGCAAGATCGCCGTCCGGGCGGGCGACGTGATGGCCCTGGCGCGGCTGTACGGCATCTCGACGGCCGAGACCGACGACCTGCTGGCGCTGGCGGAGGCGACCAGGTCGACGGGCTACATCGAGGACTTCGGCGCCGGGGTGCCCGAATCCATCGGCCTCTACGCCGACCTGGAGGCCGGCGCCGCGGCCCTGGTCCAGTACAACTCTGAGCTGGTCAGCGGGCTGCTCCAGACAGCGGAGTACGCCTGGGCCGCGATCGAGGCCAACCGATCGCTCTCCACGACCGACGTCGACCAGCGTGTCGCGTTCCGCATGCACCGCCAGCGGGCCTTCTTCGAGCGCGCGCGTCCCGGCCACCTCGACGTCGTGATCACCGCAGGTGCCCTCCGCGTGCGGGTAGGCTCACCGGCGGTCATGGAGGCACAGATCGCCCACCTGCGGGCGGTCGGCGAGAGGGATGGGGTGAGCGTTCGCGTCCTGCCGTTCCAGAACGGCCTGCACACGGCGATGAGAGGACCGTTCACGATCCTCGATTTCGACGATCCGGAGGACCCGTCGCTGGTCTACGTCGAGACCGTCGTGGGGAGCAGGTACATCGAACGGCCGACGCACGTCGCCGAGTTCCGTGCGGCGTTCGACGCGGTACGCGCTCAAGCCGTTCCCATTGGGGAGTACCGGGATGAATGAGACGTCGTGGATCAAGGCGTCGGCCAGCGACAGCAACGGCGAGTGCGTGGAGATGCGCCAGCGCGACGGCATGGTGGAAGTACGCGACTCGAAGGACCCGCACGGCCCGGTCCTGACGTTCCGCGCAGACGAGTTCGCCGCCTGGCTGGACGGGGCGAGGTCCGGGGAGTTCGACCACCTCACCCGACACTGAACCCCTGACGCTGAACGCAGGTCGGCGGCCACCTGTCGGGCGGCCCGCCCACCCGGGACGGGTGTCGGGCGGCCCTGCGGGGCGGGGACCTCCTGCGCTCGCCCGGTGCCCGGACCGCCCGGCCGGGAACCCGCGCGAGAACCGGCGGTACCCCGGGCGAGGATGCCGCGGTGACCCTGGCGAGCGTGCTGTCCCTGCCCGTCGTCTGGCTGCTCGGGATGGTGATCAGTCGCCCGCTCGGACTCGACTTCTCGCTGACCCGCCGGCTCGGCGCCGGCCTGCTGGCGTTCGCCATGACCACCTCGGTGATCCGGGCGATCA
>DASQMQ010000658.1:0-2992 GCA_035645455.1 Pseudonocardia sp. | reverse complement strand
ACGACCTTCCAGCGCACCCGCCGCGGCGGCGCGCCGTTGTCGTCGGCCTCGGCCGGCGGCTGCCCGCTGGCGCGCACCGCCGGCCCGACGGCCGCGGCCATCGTGACCAGCGCCGAACCCACCAGGCACGCCGCCAGCAGGAGCGCCGGCAGCCCCGGCGCGGCCAGTTCCTGGCCCAGCCCGCCGGCCACGGCCAGCCGCACCACCTCGACGATCCCCAGCGACAGCAGCACCCCGAGCAGTCCGGCGGCCAGCCCGAGCAGCCCGGCGTCGACCAGCAGCGCGGCCAGCACCTGGCCCCGGCCGGCGCCGACCCGGCGCAGCAGGACGACGGTGCGCCGGCGGGCGTCGGTCACCGTGGCGTACACGCAGGACGTGGTGAGCGCGGCGGCGAGCACTGCCGTCCCGCCGAACACGGCCAGCGCGGCGAAGATCCCCTCCAGCGAGCCGAACGCGCTGCGCAGCTCGGCGGCCCGCACGCTCACCGCGTCGGCGACCACCGCCGCGCCGCCGACGGCCGCGGCCATCCGCGGACCGACCTCGGCGATGCTCTGCCCCGGCTGGATGATCACGTCCAGCTGGGTCGGGTCGGCGCCGGTCATCCGGACCGCCACGTCCGGGCGCAGCAGGACGGTGTTCACCGCCTGCAGCCGGACGGTGGCCACCCCGGTGACGGTGAAGACCGTCGGCCGGCCGTCCGCGCCGACCAGCGTGACGCTGCGGCCGGGGCGCAGGTCGTGGCGGCGGGCGGTCTCCTCGCTGACCGCGGCCTCGTCCACCTCGGCGGGCAGCTCGCCGGCCACCAGCGGGAACCGCCCGAGCGCCCCGTCCACCGCCGTCATCGCCGTCCACGGCTCGCCGTCGCCGGGCAGGCCGGGCGCGGACAGCAGCACACCGCCGGAGCCGACCGCGGCCACCGCGGCCACCCCGGGCGTGGCCCGCACCCGCTCCTGCACGCCGAGCGGCAGGCCGGGCCGCGGGGCGGCGCCCGGCGCGGCCGTGGCCGGGAGGCCGTCCGCGCCGGGCGGGGCGACCACCAGGTCCACCGCCTGCGGGGTGCCGGCCAGCTCCCCCACGATGGTGGCCCGGGCGCTGTCGGTGAGCATCAGCGACGCCGCGGCGAACGCCGTGGCCACCACGATCACCAGGCCGACCAGCAGCTGGCGACCGGGCCGCCGCCAGCTCTCCGCCAGCACGGCGCGCAGGACGGCGGCGGGCACCGTCAGGCCGGTCGGGCAGCGGGGTGGGGTCCCCAGGCGTCGACCGGCATCCGGTCGAGCACGGTGAGCGCGTCGAGCACGACCGGGGCCGTGGGGTTGGCGATCTGCGCGGCCAGCGACCCCCGGTGCAGCAACAGCACGTGGTCGGTGTGCTCGGCGGCCAGCGGGTCGTGGGTGACCATCACGACGGTCTGCCCCAGCTCGCGCACCGAGGTGCGCAGGAACTGCAGCATCTCGCGCGCGGTGGGGGCGTCCAGCGCGCCGGTCGGCTCGTCGGCGAACACCACGTCCGGCCGGGGCAGCAGCGCCCGGGCCATCGCCACCCGCTGCTGCTGGCCGCCGGAGAGCCGGGTCGGCCGCTGCTTGAGCAGCCGCCCCAGGTCCAGGGCCTCCACCACGGTCTTCAGCCACTGGTCGTCGACCTGGCGGCCGGCCACCTCCAGCGGCAGCGTGATGTTCTGCCGCACGGTCAGCTGGGGCAGCAGCGCGTAGGACTGGAAGACGAACCCGACGCGGTCGCGGCGCAGCTTGGTGAGCTTCTTCTCCGGCAGCTGGGTGAGGTCGGTCGCGCCGATCAGCACCCGGCCGCTGGTCGGCGCGTCCAGCCCGGCCATGCAGTGCAGCAGGGTGGACTTGCCGGACCCGGACGGACCCATGATCGCGGTGAACCGGTTGCGCTCGGCGGAGACCGTGATCCCGGCCAGCGCGCGCACCGCGCCCGACCCGGTCCCGTAGTCCTTGACCAGGTCGATGGTCTGCACGCCGGGGCCCTCGCCGCGACCGGTCCACGGCACCAGGCCGCCACCGCCGGCGGCGATCGCCGGGCCGTCCCCGCCCACCGGCACCGGGGTGTCGCGGACCCCGGTGGCCGTGGCGCGCCCGGCCGGGGCGGGCTCCGCGCGCGGGGCCGGCACCGCTTCGGCGCGCACCGGCTCGATGCGGGTGGGCTCCTCGTCGTCGGCCGCGCGACCGGCACCCAGCGGGGTGCCGTCGGCGTGGCCGGGGTCGGGCCGGCGCTCGACGGCCGGGCCGTCGACCGGGCGGCGCGGTCCGGGTACCGGCCGGTGTACGGGGGCCGCGCCGGCCGGGTGCGGCCCGCCGTCCCCGGCCCGCTGGCCGGTCACCTCGGGCCGGGCGGCGTTCGGGCCGGCCGGGTACCCGGCGGTGTGCTGCGGCCCGGCCGGGTACTGGACCGCCGCGTTCCCGTTCCGACCGGTGTGCTGCTGGGCGTTCGGGCCGACGCCGTACTGCCCCGTCGCACCCGGGCCCCTCGGGTAGTCGCCCGCCACCCCGGGACCCGCCGGGTACTGACCGGTCGCTCCCGGACCGACCGGATACCCGCTCGAGCCCTGCTGGCCGAACGGCTGGCCGTTCTGGCCGACCGGGTGGCCGCCCGAGTTCTGCGGCCCGTTCGTGCCCGCAGCCTGCGGGCCGACCGGGTACCGGCCGGTCGCCTGCGGCCCGGCTTGCTGCGCGGGAGCGCCGGTCGGGAAGTGCCCGGTCGCCTGCGGACCGACCTGCCTGCCCCTGCTCGCCGGGTGGGTGCCGGTCGGGCCGGGGTCGGCCGGCCGGCCGTCACCGGACTGCGCGACCGCCCCGTACCGACCGGTGGCCGGCGGCTCGGCGGACCGGGCACCGGTCGCGTGCGGGCCGGAACGATCGCCGTTGCGGGCGCCGTTGCGGGCGTCGTTGCGGGCGTCGTTGCGGGCGTCGGGGCGGTCCGCGGCGGCCAGCCGGCCGGACCTGGCGGCCAGGTAGGCGCCCGTCACGTT
>DASQMQ010000657.1:0-9646 GCA_035645455.1 Pseudonocardia sp. | reverse complement strand
GGCGGATCGGACGGGCCACCGCTGTCCGGACCACCGCTGTCCGGACCGCCGCTGTCCGGGCCCGGGCTGTCCGGACCGGGGCCGCTGTCGTCGGGGCCGCCATCGGGGCCGCCATCGGGGCCGCCCTCCGGTGCGCCGTCGGGGTCCTCGGGCCGCTCGTCCTCGGCGGCGGCGTTCAGGGCGTCGTCCAGGGCCTGTTCGTCCACGCCCGGCTCGTCGAACGGGTCGCGGCGGCGCCGGTGCGGCAGCGCCAGCCGCGCCGCCACCCGGACGTCCTCCTCGGCGACGGTCTCCGCGCCGCGCCAGGCCGCGTGCGCCACCGCCGCCCGGGCGATCACCAGATCGGCCCGCATCCCGTCGACGTCGAACGCGGCGCACACGGCGGCGATCCGGCGCAGCTCGGCGTCGGGCAGCCGCACCCCGCCCACCCGGGCCCGGGCGGCCGCGATCCGCTCGGCGGTCGCGCGCTCGTCGGCGGCCCAGCGGGCGGCGAACCCGGCCGGGTCGTCCTCGAAGTCCAGCCGCCGCCGCACCACCTGCACCCGGACGTCGACGTCCCGGGCCGCCCGCACCTCGACGGCCAGCCCGAACCGGTCGAGCAGCTGCGGGCGCAGCTCGCCCTCCTCCGGGTTCATGGTGCCGACCAGCAGGAACCGCGACGCGTGCGAGACCGACACGCCGTCGCGCTCGACGTGCGCGCGGCCCATCGCGGCCGCGTCGAGCAGCAGGTCGACCAGGTGGTCGTGCAGCAGGTTGACCTCGTCGACGTAGAGCACGCCGCGGTGGGCGTCGGCGAGCAGGCCGGGTTGGTAGGCCCGCACCCCCTCGGACAGCGCGCGCTCCAGGTCCAGCGAGCCGACCAGCCGGTCCTCGGTCGCCCCGACCGGCAGCTCGACCAGGCGGGCCGGGCGGGTGTCGACCGGCCCTGGCCGGTGCGGGCCGTCCGGGCAGGACGGGTCGGGCGCGGCCGGGTCGCAGCCGAACCGGCAGCCCGGGACGACGGTCAGCGCGGGCAGCAGCGCCGCGAGGGCGCGCACCGCGGTGGACTTGGCGGTGCCCTTCTCCCCGCGCACCAGCACCCCGCCGACCCCCGGGTGGACGGCGTTGAGCAGCAGCGCCAGCCGCAGGTCGTCGTGCCCGACCACGGCCGAGAACGGGAACCCGGGCACGGTCGGCAGCACCACCTCACCAGCACTCACCGGCCCGACCCTGCCAGACCGCGCCCCCCGGTGGAGGCCCCGACGGCGTGACCGATCCCATGCCCGCCGGTCAGGCCGGTGGTGACGGTGGGGAGGTCGGCGGCGGTGCCGTGGCCGATGACGTCGTCGAGGGCCGCGCCGTCCAGGTGCTGCTCGACCAGGTCGCCGAGCAGGTCGAGCTGGGCGACCCGGGCGGCGGCGAAGTCGGTGTCCCCGGCCGGCACGAAGCCGGTCCGCCCGGCCTGGTCCGCGACCCGGCGCAGCAGCACCCGGCGGAACCCGTCGTTCTCCAGCAGCCCGTGCCAGTGGGTGCCGACCACCGCCCCCGCGTCCGATCCCCGGTCGGCGCCGGTGCCGTCGTGCAGCAGCGGCTGGTCGCCGGTCCGGACGACCCGGCCGTGGTGGATCTCGTAGCCGCACACGGGCTCACCCCAGGCCGTCGCCGCCGGCCGCCCGAGGTGCTTGTCGGCCTCGAACTCGATCTCCAGGTCGAGCAGGCCGAGCCCGTCGGCGGTGCCGCCCTCGACGCCGTGCGGGTCGGCGATCCGCCGGCCGAGCATCTGGTAGCCGCCGCAGACCCCGAGCACCGGGCGCCCGGTGCGGGCGTGCGCGAGCACGGCGTCGGCCAGGCCGGTGCGGCGCAGCCAGCCCAGGTCGTCGACCGTGGACTTGGACCCGGGCAGCACGACCAGGTCGGCGTCGGCCAGCCGGGACGGCTCGGTCACGTACCGGACGGCCACCCCCGGCTCGCAGGCCAGCGCCTCGGCGTCGGTGCCGTTGGACATCCGCGGCAGCCGGACCACCGCCACCCGCAGCCACTGCGCCCCGCGCGGGGCGCCCGGCCGGCCCAGCACCCCGTCGGCCACCGCGGCCAGCGAGTCCTCCGCGTCCAGCCACAGCCCGTCCGCCCACGGCACCACCCCGAGCGTCGGGCGCCCGGTGAGCGCGCGCAGCTGGTCGAGGCCGGGGGCGAGCAGCGCCGGGTCGCCGCGGAACTTGTTGACGACGAAGCCGGCGATCCGGGCCTGGTCGGCCGGGTCGAGCACGGCGACGGTGCCGAACAGGTGAGCCAGCACGCCACCCCGGTCGATGTCGCCGACCACCACCACCGGCAGGTCCGCGGCCTGCGCGAGGCCCATGTTCGCGATGTCGGTAGCCCGCAGGTTGATCTCGGCGGGCGAGCCGGCGCCCTCGCAGACGACGACGTCGTACCGCCCGCGCAGCTCGGCCAGCGAGCCGGTGACGACGTCGAGCAGGGCGGCCTTGCGCTCCTGGTAGGACCGCGCGCTCACGGTCCCCTCCGCCCGGCCGCGCACGACGACCTGCGAGCTGCGGTCGCTGCCCGGCTTGAGCAGCACCGGGTTGAACGCCACGCTCGGCTCCAGCCCGCACGCCTGCGCCTGCATGGCCTGCGCCCGCCCGATCTCCCCGCCGTCGGCGGTGACCACCGAGTTGTTGGACATGTTCTGGGCCTTGAACGGCGCCACCGCCACCCCCCGCCGGACCAGCCACCGGCACACCCCCGCGACCAGCGCGCTCTTGCCGGCGTCCGACGTCGTCCCGGCCACCAGCAGTGCCCCGCGCAGCCCCATGCCGGAACCGTACGTCGGTATGCGAACCAGTACCGAGGCTGAGCCGACCGGGGCTGATCGGGGCCGATCGGTGACTTTCCGTAGACCGAGGGCGGTCCGATCGCATTGCATCCGTCGATCGGTATGCCGGTGCACGGCAGCGCCCTCCTACGCTCACAGCTCTGCCGTCGCAGCGGTCCGTTGATCAAGGAGGATCGGTTGGCGCAGCCCAGGGACAGTCGCGGACGGTGGACGAAGGGCAGCGGCGGAGCGGTGGCCGTCCTGGCGGCCCTGGCTCTGGGCTCGAGTGCTGCCGGGGGCATCGGCGCCAGCACTGCCGGGTCGGGGAGCGCTGGCAGCGCGGCTCGACCGGGTACCAGCGGTTCGAGTCAGGCGAAGGCACGGGACCGCGACACGAGCCGTGCCGTGCTGCGCCTCGAGCGGATGGCTGGACAGGTCGACCAGCTCACCGCTGCCGCCGACGACGACTGCGCATCCCACGCCACCGGGGAGGTCCGCGCCTTCTTCGAGCAGAACCCGTGCACAGCACTGTTCCGGGCGCTGTTCGAGGTTCGCGACGGGCGACGTGGGGTGGTGCACGTTGCCGTGGCCTGGGTCGACATGCCTGACGCGGACCTCGCCAGGCGGTATCAGGACGTGATCGATGCCGAGGGCACCGGCACGGTGCGCCCCCTCACCCGCGACGGGCGCCGCGATGACACGAACTTCAACGGATCCGCGTACGAATCCGCCCGCGAGGACGTGAGTGTGGTCATCGCCCAAGCCGAGCCAGTAGGGCGAACCCGCACGACCCTGGAGTTGGCCGAGAACGCTGTCAATACGGCGACATCGCCATGAGCGGCCTCAGCGCCGCCGACCTCACAGGCTTCTGATCACCGGGGCGGATGCGATCCAGGCGTCGGTGGCGCGGTGCAGGGCGGCCTTCACCTCCGCCGGGGCGAAGGAGGCGTCGATCGCGGAACTGTTGAGGCCGGCGAGGTCGGCGTCGGTCAGCCCGAAGGCGGTGCGGATCCGGGCCAGCTCCGCCGACAGCGTCACCCCGGCGGCGTCCGGGACGTCGGTGCCGACCACGACCACCAGTCCTTCCGCGAGCATCCTCGGCAGCGGGTGCTGCGCCAGGGACGGCACGAGACCCAGCGCCACGTTGGACGACGGGCAGACCTCCAGCGGGACGCGGCGCTCGCGCAGCTCGGCGACCAGGTCCGGGTCGTCCAGGGCGCGGATGCCGTGCCCGATCCGCTCGGCCAGCCCCACGTCCAGCGCCTCCCGGACGCTCTCCGGCCCGCACGTCTCCCCGGCGTGGTGGACCAGGTGCACCCCGGCGTCGCGGGCGGCGCGCCAGACGTCGGCGAACGGGAACACCGGGTGGGCCTCGTCGCCGGCCAGCCCGATCCCGACCACTCCCCGGTCGGCGTACTGCCGGGCCAGGTCCAGGGTCCGGCGGGCGCGCTGCACCGAGCGGCGGCGGGGGTGGTCGAGGATCACGCCGAACCCGATCCCGGTGGCTGCCGCGCCCTCGGCCAGCCCGTCCAGCACGGCCTCCAACGGCATCCGCGGGTCGCCCAGCCGCTCGCCGTGCGACGCCGCGGTGAAGGTCACCTCGACGTACCCGACGCCGTCCGCGGCCTGGTCGGCGCAGAACTCGGCGGCCACCCGGCGGAAGTGCCCGGGGCGGCGCAGCAGGTCGCGGACCGCGCCGTTGTAGGCCGCGAACGGCCCGAACCCGGCGAACGGCGGCGACCCGGCCGGGACGTCCAGGCCCTGCGCGGCGGCGAGGTCGAGCACCGTCGCCGACCGGATCGCGCTCTCCAGGTGGACGTGCAGGTGCGCCTTCGACAGCAGGCGGACATCGCGATCACCGGACACCGGCGCAGCCTCCCCACCGGCCGACCCGCGCTCAACCGGATTGCCGGCGCGGCCCGACCGGTGGCCGGCCGGCGCTCAGCCGGCGAGCCGGGCCCGGGCGGCGAGCTGCTGACCCAGCGCTCTCCGGGTCCGCTGGTGCGGGGTCTCCCGGCGGGGCAGCGCGGCCAGCAGCGCCGGCTCGACCCGGATGCCGGACGGCCGGGCGAGCGCGCCCGCCGGGCGGGCGAATACCGTGGTGGGCGTGCGGTTCCTGTTGCGTCCCGGATGGCTGGCCCTCGTCGCCGCCGTGATCGCCTTCGTGGTGGCCTGCTTCACCCTGCTCGCGCCGTGGCAGTTCGACCGCGAGGCCGACCGGGAGGCCCAGCAGCGGGCCATCGACACCTCCTCCGCCACCCCGCCCGTCCCGCTGGACGAGCTGGTCGCCGAGGGCGCCGGGGTGGATCCGGCGACCGAGTGGCGGCAGGTCGCGGTGACCGGCAGCTACCTGCCCGAGGCCGAGGCGGTGATCCGGCTGCGGGTGGTCGACGGGCGGCCGGCCGTGGAGGTGCTCACCCCCCTGCGCACCGACACCGGGCGCCTGCTGCTCATCGGCCGGGGGACGCTGCCGGCCGAGAGCGGCGCCCAGGTGCCCGACGTCCCGGCGCCGCCGGCGGGCACGGTGACCCTGACCGGGCGGCTGCGGGTCGACCAGCCCGACCCGCAGGGCCGCGCCGCGGTGCCGGCCGCCCAGCCCGACGGGCCGCTGACGGTCTACACCGCCGACACCGCGGCGATCGCCGACGCCACCGGGTTGGCGCTGGTGCCGGGCCGGCTCCAGCTGCCCGCCGACCAGCCGGGCGTGCTGGCGGCGCTGCCGGTCGTCCCGGACAGCGGCGGCGCCCCGTTCACCAACCTGTCCTACGCCCTGCAGTGGATCACCTTCGGGGTGATCGCGGTGTTCGCGCTGGTCTACTTCGTGCGCCTGGAGCTCCTGCAGCGCCGCGGCGGCCGCCGCGCGGAGCGGGCCGACCTGCGCCGCGCCCTGGCCGGCGACGACTGACCGCACGACCCCCGATGAGCAGGGCCAGGAGGGTGGCGGCGGCGCCGACCAGGCGGGCCAGCCGGACTGCGCGGCGCAGGTCGTGGGGGGTGGGGGGCGGGCCGCTGCCCAGCCGGGGGCGGTCCTCGGTGCGGTGCGGGTAGACCGTCCGCCCGCCCAGCGTGACGCCCAGCGCCCCGGCCGCGGCGGCCTCCACCGGCCCGGCGTTCGGGCTGGGGTGGGCCCCGGCGTCGCGGCGCCAGGCCGTCCGGGCGGCCCGCGGGGATCCGCCCACGGCCGGGGCCAGCGCCGCGAACAGCGCCGCCGCGACCCGGGACGGGACCAGGTTGGCCAGGTCGTCGAGGCGGGCGGCGGCCCAGCCGAACCGCAGGTACCGCGGCGAGCGGTGCCCGACCATCGCGTCCAGGGTGTTCACCGCCCGGTAGCCCAGCAGCCCGGGCACCCCGGCGACCGCGCCCCACAGCAGCGGCGCCACGACGGCGTCGGAGGTGTTCTCGGCCATCGACTCGGTGCCCGCCCGGGCCGCCCCGGCGACGTCCAGCGACGCCGGGTCGCGCCCGCAGAGGCTGGGCAGCCGGTGCCGGGCGGCGGTCAGGTCGCCGGCGGTCAGCTCGTCGGCCAGGGCGGCGCCGTGCCGGACCAGTGACGTGCCGCCGAGCACCGCCCAGGTGGCCGCCGCGGTCACCAGGATGCGCAGCGCAGGGCGGGTCGCCGTGGCGCGCTCGGCCAGCCCGCCCAGCCCGACCGCACCCCCGACGAGAACCGTCACGTGCACCACCCCGGCCGCGCGCCGGTCGGCGTACCCCACGCGCTCCAGCCGGGCGGCGAGCGTGCCGAAGCCGGCCACCGGGTGTCCGCGGGCGGGGTCGCCGAGGACCGCGTCCGCGACCGCGCCCAGCAGCAGGCCGGCCGGGCGGACCCAGCGCGGGACCGCTGCCACTACTCCCCGACGGCGCGGCCGAGCTGCAGGCCGTGGATCCGCTCCGCGTCGCCGG
The DNA here is from genome assembly GCA_035645455.1 of Pseudonocardia sp. Lineage (GTDB taxonomy): Bacteria > Actinomycetota > Actinomycetes > Mycobacteriales > Pseudonocardiaceae > Pseudonocardia. Next base: position 2,955 of record DASQMQ010000657.1, on the reverse strand, counting down.
CGATCCGGTGCAGCGAGCACGGCCACCGTTCCCCCGCGCCGCTCACGCTGCGGCACGCGGTGCACCGCCCCATCCGGTCGGGGACGTGGTCGGCCAGCAGCCGCCGCCAGACCTCCGGCATGCCGGCCATCAGCTCGGCCATCGACCCACCGGTCGGATCTCCCGGTTGCCTCACGTCATTCCCCCACTCACCCGTGCCGACCCGACCACTCTGCCAAATCGCTCAGCGCGTGCGCTCGGTTACCGCAGTGTTTCACCGGCCGGGTGATCCCGCTGACCTCCAGCGAGGACTAGAGGGTGAACTCTCCCGGGGTCGGCTGCGCCACGTCGGCGTGCAGCTCGGCCTCCCGCCCGCGCAGCTCCACCCGGCGGATCTTCCCGGAGATCGTCTTGGGCAGGCTGCCGAACTCCAGGCGCCGGATCCGCTTGTAGGGCGCGAGGTTGTCGCGGGCGAACTCCAGGATCGACCGCGCGGTCTGCTCGGTGGGCTCGTGCCCGGCGGCCAGCACCACGTAGGCCTTCGGCACGGCCAGCCGCACCGGGTCCGGGGAGGGCACCACCGCGGCCTCGGCCACCGCCGGGTGTTCGATCAGCACGCTCTCCAGCTCGAACGGGCTGATCCGGTAGTCGCTGGCCTTGAACACGTCGTCCGAGCGCCCGACGTAGGTGATGTAGCCGTCGCCGTCCCGGGTGCCGACGTCGCCGGTGTGGTAGTAGCCACCGGCCATCGCGTCGGCGTTGCGCTCGGGGTCGCCGTGGTAGCCGACCATCAGCCCCAGCGGGCGCTGCGCCAGGTCGATGCAGATCTCGCCCTCGTCGCCCGGCTCGCCGGTGGCCGGGTCGACCAGCACGATCGGGTAGCCGGGGATCGGGCGGCCCATCGAGCCGGGCTTGACCGGCTGGCCGGGCGGGTTGCCGATCTGCAGGGTGGTCTCGGTCTGCCCGAACCCGTCCCGGATCCGCCGGCCCCAGGCCTTCTCGACCTGCTCGATCACCTCGGGGTTGAGCGGCTCCCCGGCCCCGACGACCTTGGTCGGCGGGTTCGCCAGCGCGGACAGGTCGGCCTGGATGAGCATCCGCCACACCGTCGGGGGCGCGCAGAAGCTGGTCACGCCGCACCGGTCGAGCACGCCGAGCACGGACCCGGCGTCGAACTTCGCGTAGTTCATGACCAGCACGCACGCCTCGGCGATCCACGGCGCGAAGACGTTGCTCCAGGCGTGCTTGGCCCAGCCCGGCGAGGAGATGTTCAGGTGCACGTCGCCGGGCTGCAGTCCGATCCAGTACATGGTGGACAGGTGCCCCACCGGGTAGGAGGCGTGGGTGTGCTCGACGAGCTTCGGCTGGGCCGTGGTGCCGGAGGTGAAGTACAGCAGCAGGGTGTCGCTGCCGCGGGTCACCCCGTCCGGGGTGAACTCCGCGGACTCGGCGGCCGCGTCGGCGTAGGCGTGCCAGCCCTGCGGTGCCCCCCGCACGGCGATCCGGGTGTAGTCGCCGGCCACCCCGTCGAACTTGCCGGCGTCGGTCGCGCCGACCACCACGTGCTTCGCCCCGCCGCGGTCCAGCCGGTCGCGCAGGTCGGTCGCGGTGAGCAGCGTGGTCGCCGGGATGACCACCGCGCCCAGCTTCATCGCCGCCAGCAGGGTCTCCCACAGCTCCACCTGATTGCCGAGCATCAGGATGATCCGGTCACCGCGAGCGACCCCCCGGGCGCGCAGCCAGTTGGCCACCCGGTTCGACCGCGCGGCCAGCTCGGCGAAGGTCCAGTGCGCCTGTGACCCGTCCCCCTCGACGATCCACAGCGCCCGCGCCGCACCCCGTTCCGGGTCGGCCGCCACCGCGTCGAAGTGGTCCAGGGCCCAGTTGAACTCCTCGATCTGCGGCCAGCGGAAGTCCCGCAGCGCCGTCGGGTAGTCCTCGCGGTGCGCCTGCAGGAACTCTCGGGCCTGGTAGAAGGCCTGGGCGGACGGGTTCATGATCTCACCTCGGGTAGCGGCTGTGCTGATCCGGCGCTGGTCGGGAACCCTAGTGATCCACCCGTCCCGCCGAGCACCCCCGATCGGACAGGCGCCGCCGACCGGCGCGCACGCAGCGTGCCGCGCGTCCGGCGCGGCCGGGGTCGCCCCGCTCACTTGATCGAGTGAAGAGTCTGGCGGATGTGCGACATTCCGTCGCTCGGACCCGACAACCAGGCAGAGGACCGCCGCACCCGCGACGGCCAGGACCGTCAGGGAGCAAGCGATGACCAGTGACGCGGTCCGGCAGGACATGTTCACCGTGCTGCACGGGCAGGAGACCCCGATCGTGACACGGTGGACCTACCGCACGGCCGACCCGTTCGCCGTGGGGCTCGCGGTGCGCATCGAGCAGGGTCGCTGGGTCGAGTGGCTGGTCGCGCGGGACCTGGTCGTCGAGTCGCTGGACCGCCCGGCCGGCGAGGGCGACATCCGGATGCGCCCGCGCTACATCGGCGGCTGCCCGATCGTGGAGATCGAGATCCGCGGCACCGACGGGCGGGCCGTGCTGGAGGTCGACCGCCACCTGCTGCACCGCTTCGTCGGCGACACCCTGGCCGTGGTGGCCCTGGGCGCCGAGGTCGACCAGGTCGACCTGGACGCCGAGATCGCCCGCATCACCCGCACCGTCGCGGAGTAGCCGCGGCGCCGCGGGCGACCGGGAGCGCAGCTCAGCGCAGCGGACCGACGTCCTCGCGGCCGGACGCCGGGGCAGCGGCCCCGGACGCGTCCGGGGAGGCGTCGATGGTGCCCGCGACGTCGTCGCCGAAGGCGTCCCTCGCGGCCTGCTCGGTGGCCAGGTCGGCGAGCGGGTCGGCGCCCAGCGCCCGGTCCACCTCGGGGTCGACCAGCCCGGGCAGGTCGGCGACCGACGGCTCGACCTCCACCGGCGCGCCGGGTCCGTCGTCGATGTGCATGGCCGCCTCCTCCGCGGACGCCG
>DASQMQ010000656.1:0-5747 GCA_035645455.1 Pseudonocardia sp. | reverse complement strand
CGCCACCAGCGCCGCCGCCGCCATCACCACCACCGCCGCCAGCGCCGCCGCCATCACCACCGCCGGCGCCGTCACCACCGTCACCGCCGCCGTCACCGCCGTCGCCGGCGTCGTCACCACCGTCGTCGGCGTCACCGGCGTCACCACCGTCGCCACCGCCGCGCTGGCCCGGCTCCCCCCGCGGGGCGGCGCCGATCGCCTTGAACTCGGAGAACGGCTCCTCGTCGACGTCCTCGAGCGCGTCGGTCATGTACGCCTGCCAGATCGCGCCGGGCAGCAGCCGGCCGAACACGTTGCGGCCCTGCGAGTCCTTGATCGCGTCGCTGGCGTCGCTGCCCACCCACACCGCGGTGGACATCTGCGGCACGTACCCGACGGTCCAGGCGTCCTTGTTCTCACCGGTCCGGCTGCCCGGCAGCTGCACGGTGCCGGTCTTGACCGCGACCGGCCGGCCGTCGAGCTGGATGCGGGAGCTGTCCGCGACGTCGAGCATCGACTCGGTGACGTTGCGGGCGACCTTGGGGTCGATGGTCTGTTCGCCCGCCGGATCGGTCCTCTCGAACAGCACCCGGCCGTCCGCGGCGACCACCCGGCTCACCAGGTACGGCTGGTGCCGCACGCCGTCGGCGGCGAACGTGCCGAAGGCCGCGGCCATGTCGATCGGGCGCACCTCCTGGTCGCCCAGGGCGATGCCGCCGCGCGCCTCGAACTTGTCGGTCGGGATGCCGGCCTGGTTCGCGGCGTCGATCACCTTCTGCAGGCCGGTGTCCAGCGCCATGTGGTAGAAGACGGTGTTGACCGACTTCGTCATGGCGAGCTTGACGGTGCACTCGCCGGGGCAGTTGAAGCCCTCGGAGTTGTCGACGGTCACGCCGCCGGGGAACTCCTGGCCGGAGGACCCGTCGTACAGCGTCCCCAGGCCCACGCCCTCGTCGCTCTGCAGGGCCGCGGCCAGCACGAACGGCTTGAACGTCGAGCCGGGCTGGCGCCACGCCTCACCGGCGTAGTCCAGGCCCAGGCCGTCGGCGCCGCCGAAGTAGGCCAGGATCGCGCCGCTGCGCGGGTCGACCGAGACCAGCGACGTGCGCAGGTTCTCCGGCTGGCCCTCCATCACCTCCTTGACCGCGTCGACCGCGTCGATCTGGCGCTGCTGGTCGATGGTGGTGGTGATGGTCAGGCCCAGGGTGTTGACCTGGTCCTGGGTGATGCCCTGGGCGTTCAGCTCGGCCAGCGCGCGCTCGTAGATGTGGTAGCGGTCGTCGGCCGGGACGCCCCCGCCGGCCGGTGGCTCGGCCAGCCAGTTGTCCGGGAAGACCTGCTGGGCGCGCTCCTCCGGGGTGATCCACCGGCTCTCGACCATGCCGTTGAGCACGAAGTTCCAGCGCTCCTGGGCCTTGCCCGGGTTCTTGGCCGGGTCCCAGTTCGACGGCGCCTGGATGACGCCGGCCAGCATCGCGGCCTCGGACACGGTGAGGCCGCCGACGTCCTTGTCGAAGTACGCCTTCGCCGCGGCCTGGACCCCGTACGCCCCGCGGCCCATGTAGATCGTGTTGAGGTAGTCCTCCAGGATCTGGTCCTTGGTCCGCTCGCGGGAGATCTTGACCGCCAGCACGACCTCCCGGTACTTGCGCCAGAGGCTGAAGTCGTCCTGCCCGGTGGTCACCTTGATGTACTGCTGGGTGATGGTCGACCCGCCGCCGACCCCGCCGGTCAGCTGGTTGTAGACGGCCCGGCCGATGCCGGACAGGTCGAAGCCGGGGTTGGAGTAGAAGGAGCGGTCCTCCGCGGCCAGCACCGCCTGGCGGACGTGCTCGGGGACCCGGTCCAGGGTGACGTTGACCCGGTTGATGTTCTCCGGCCGCACGGTGGCCACCGGGGTGGCGCCGTCGGCGAAGGTGAAGGTGGCCACCTGGGTGATCGCCGCATCGTCGGCGGTGGGCACCCGGAACAGCAACCAGCCGACCACGAAGGCCAGGAACGGACCGAGGATCATCAGCCCGAGCACGGCGTAGAGGATCCGGCGGGCCCGCTTGGCGGTCATCTTCCTCCAGGAGAAGAAGTCCCGCAGGCGGCCACCGACGCCACCGGGCGACCGGCCGGAGCCGGTCCGCAGGCCCGAGAGGCGCGCCCTCGGCGAGCGGGGGCCGGAGGTGACGGCCGGCGGCGCGGCCGAGCGCTCGGCCACCGCGACGCCGCCGCCGACGGGCATGGTCGCCGCCTCGTCCGGGCCGGGACGGGGACCGGCGCCGAAGCCACCCGGGGCGACCGGGCGGGCCCGGCCGGACAGCGGGCCCGGCTGGTTGACCGGAGCGGGCCGGGCACCGGGCGCAGGACCGCCGGCCGGACCGGGCCGGCCGGGACCGGGGAGGGGAGCACCGTGGGGTGGGGGACCGGCCGGGGACGGCGGACCGGCCCGGCGGACCGGCCCGGAGGTCGCCGGCCTCGGGTGCGGGCCGCTGGTCGTCGGCCTCGGGTGCGGGCCACTGGCGCGGAGGCCCGGCCCGGGGTGCGGGCCGCGGCCAGGGGACCCCGGCTCATCGACCCGGCGGTCGCGCTGATCACTCACCGCTGCTCCGTGGGCTCGGCGTCGGGGGACGGGTCACTCGGCGGCGGTCCGACGTCGGTCCGGCCGGCGGGGCCTGCTGTGGGGAGCGCCGCCGGTCCCGGTGACGTAGGAGAGCACCAGGTGGTTCCAACTGCAGGCACGGCAGACCTCCACCACGTACACGGAGAAATCGGCGTGCGAGTTCGCCAGGCTGTCGATCTCATCGGGGTGTCGGGCCGAGCCGGCGGCGTGCCGCAGCTCGTCGCCGAAGATCCAGGAGACCTGGACCAGGGGAGCCCGGTGGCAGACCGGACAGGGGTCGTCGGTCGGCCGGCCGTGGAACTGCGCAGCCTTCAGCAGGTAGGGGCTGGCGTCGCAGACCGCGGCGGTGCCGACCCGACCGGCGCGGACGTCGGCGAGCAGCGCACGGCGCTGCAACGCGTAGTCGACCACCTGCCGCTGGATCTGCACCGGGCCAGCGTACGCGGGGCCTTCCGCGGGACGCCCGGAACTCCTCCACTGCGCCCGAACGGGGGGTGAGCCAGCTCTCGTCGGCCGCCGGGTGATGTATCGGCTCGATATAGTGGACCGTGGCATCGGACGGCACCGGGCGACTCGGGGAGAGGGCGGCATGCTGGAACTGGCGATCCTCGGCCTGCTGTCCGAAGCCCCGGTACACGGCTATGAGCTGCGCAAACAGCTGCGGTTGCGGCTCGGCGGCTTCCGGGTGTTCTCCTACGGCTCGGTGTACCCCGCGCTGCGGCGGCTGACCCGGGCCGGCCTGATCGTCGAGGAGGCCGAGGCCGAACAGCCCGACCCGGCCGCCTGGTCGCGCCGCTCCCGGCGGGTCTACCGGATCACCGCCGAGGGCAAGGAGCGGTTCGCCGAGCTGCTGTCCGAGTCCGGACCGCAGGCCTGGGACGACGACGGCTTCGGCGTGCACCTGGCGTTCTTCTCGCGCACCCCGGCCGACGTCCGGATGCGGATCCTGGAGGGCCGCCGGCGCGCCGTCGAGGAGCGCCGGGAGGGTCTGCGCGCCGCACTCGGCCGGGCCGGTCAGCAGATCGACCGCTACACCCGCGAGCTGCACCAGCTCGGGCTCGACTCCACCGAGCGCGAGGTGCGCTGGCTCAACGAGCTGATCGAGCACGAACGCGCGGAGCAGCGCGAGGACCCCGGCGACGCGGCCGGGCCGTCCGGGTGAGCGGCGTCGCCACCCGGCCACCCGGACCGGTCCCACCGCGGGGCCGTCCGGATCCCGTTCCACCACCCACCCACCCCGCTCCCGCCGGGGCGCCCGTCCGGGCGTCCCGCGGAGCACCCACGAGGAGGAGCCGGCCATGAGCCAGGTCCGTGTCGCCGTCGTCGGCGTCGGCAACTGCGCCGCGTCGCTGGTACAGGGCGTGCAGTACTACCGCGACGCCGATCCGTCGGTCCGCGTCCCCGGTCTGATGCACGTCGACTTCGGCGGGTACCACGTCCGGGACATCACCTTCGTCGCCGCGTTCGACGTGGACGCCAAGAAGGTGGGCCGCGACCTCTCCGAGGCCATCGGGGCCAGCGAGAACAACACCATCAAGATCGCCGACGTGCCGCCGCTGGACGTCCCGGTGCTGCGCGGGCACACCCTGGACGGGCTGGGCCGGTTCTACCGGGAGACGATCACCGAGTCCGACGAGGAGCCGGTGGACGTCGCGCAGGTGCTCCGGGACACCCGGGCCGACGTGCTGGTCTCCTACCTGCCGGTGGGCAGCGAGGCGGCCGACCGGTTCTACGCCCAGTCCGCGCTGGACGCCGGCGTGGCGTTCGTCAACGCGCTGCCGGTGTTCATCGCCTCGGACCCGGTGTGGGCGGAGAAGTTCCGCGCCGCCGGCGTGCCGATCGTCGGCGACGACATCAAGAGCCAGGTCGGGGCCACCATCACCCACCGGGTGCTGGCCCGGCTGTTCGAGGACCGCGGCGTGCAGCTGGACCGCACGATGCAGCTGAACGTGGGCGGGAACATGGACTTCCTGAACATGAAGGAGCTGGAGCGGCTGGAGTCCAAGAAGGTCTCCAAGACCCAGGCGGTGACCTCGCAGGTCGACCGGGACCTGGGCCGGGACAACGTGCACATCGGCCCGTCGGACTACGTGGCCTGGCTGGACGACCGCAAGTGGGCCTACGTGCGGCTGGAGGGCCGGGCGTTCGGCGACGTCCCGCTGAACCTGGAGTACAAGCTCGAGGTCTGGGACTCGCCGAACTCGGCCGGGATCATCATCGACGCGGTGCGCGCGGCGAAGATCGCCAAGGACCGCGGCATCGGCGGACCGATCCTGTCCGCGTCGAGCTACTTCATGAAGTCCCCGCCCGAGCAGTACAGCGACGACGAGGCGCGGCGCGCGGTGGAGGAGTTCATCCGGGGCGAGCGCGAGAGCTGACCGACCCCGATCGACGCCGGCCCCCGGCGGTGGCTCCGGCCGCCGCCGGGGGCGCTTTTCTTTCCATTCCGACAACTGTTCCGGCCGATTCGACGAAGTGCTGAGTTCACCCGTTCGGCCGCGTTTCAGTCGCTCCCGACGCCGGTGCAGCCGTTGATCCCGTCGGCGCGACCGGTCGTCGAAGAGGGTTATGAATCCCGTAGCTGTCATTCCGACTTCCGATACCTCCGGTCGGTGATCGGCGTCATAGTATTTGGGTTGCTCGCTTGAGAGATCGGTCATATACCTGGGCGATATCTGTTCTTAATGTTCGCGGCGGCCTCGACGCATCGGCGCTCACCCGGAGCTCCGAGCGCGAGGTCACCGTCCGGACGGACGGGACGACGGGCTGCCCGCCTCCCCGGCGGGACCGCCGCGCGTCCCGGCTCGCGCCCCCGGCTCCCCCGGGTTCGTCGAGGTCCGGCGGTGCTCACCCGGAGAGACACTTCCAGTGCCCCCCACCCTTGCCCTGCCCCTCCGCCGGCCCGACCGCACGCGGGCGTCGATCCGCCGCCGCGGCGTCGCGCAGGCGGGCCGAGCCGCAGTCGTGGCCACCACCACCGCCGCCGCGGCCCTGGCCGTCCTGCTGCCCACCGAGCCGACCGCCGCGCCCGCCGCCCCGGCGGTGACCACGCAGGCCTCGACCCTGCCCGCCGGATCCGCGCCGGCCCAGGTCCGCGCGGTCGACCTGGCCGCGGCCGCCACCCCGGTGGCGCCGACCCGCGCACCCTCGGCCGCCGCCC
>DASQMQ010000655.1:0-4453 GCA_035645455.1 Pseudonocardia sp. | reverse complement strand
ACCCCGGCTGCTCCCGTACGAGACCGCCCGGCACCCCGCGGGTGGAGAGGTTGCGATGCCCCAGCCCAGCACGTCCCACGTGATCGCCCCGCCCGGCCCGGCCGGCGCGGCCGGGCTGCCCCGGCCGGTGTCGTCGACCGGGTCGACGGTCCCCCAGCAGCGGCCGCTGCGCCCGCACCCGGGTCACCCGCCCGCGGGCCCGCGGCCGGCACCGGTGCCGGTCCCGCACGTGCCGGTCCCGCACGGCCGCCGGCCCGGCCAGCCGACCGCGGTCGCCGCGCAGCCGGTGCCCGCCGACGGCCACGACGGCGCGTGGGCACTGGTCAAGGCGGCCCAGGGCGGCGACATGGCGGCCTTCGGGCTGCTGTTCGACCGCTACTTCGACATGGTCTTCCGGTTCGTCCTGGTCCGCACCAACGACCGCGGGCTGGCCGAGGACATCGCCTCGGAGACCTTCGTCCGGGCGCTGCGCCGGATCTCCTCGGTGACCTACCAGGGCCGCGACATCGGCGCCTGGTTCGTCACCATCGCCCGCAACCTGATCTTCGACCACGTCAAGTCCAGCCGCTACCGGCTGGAGCAGACGACCAGCGAGATCGTCGACCTGTCGCCGACCACGCACGGCCCCGAGCAGCAGGTGCTCGACGGCGCGACCAGCGACGAGCTGCTGCGCTGCGTCCGCAAGCTCAACCCGGACCAGCAGGAGTGCATCACGCTGCGGTTCCTGCAGGGGCTGTCGGTGGCCGAGACCGCGGCGCTGATGGACCGCAACGAGGGGGCGGTCAAGGCGCTGCAGCACCGCGCCGTCCGGCGGCTCGCCCAGCTGCTGCCCGAGGGCATCCGATGACCGCTGCCGGTCCCGCCGCGGGTGCGGCGGACGAGCGATCTCCCGCGGTGAACGGCGGATCGGCCGTAACCGTCCGCGTCCCCGGTCGTTGTCCGTCCGAACGCCGTGCCCGGCTCGGGTGCGACGGGAGCACCGACAGCGCAGGTACGCAGTGAGGACGGCCAGCATGCCCGCCGGACAGGGCAACGACGAGGAGAGCTTCGCCGCCGCCGTGGACCGGGGTCTCCCCCCGGTCTCCACCGGCGACGTCGAGTTGGAGCTGGTGGCCCGGCTGACGTCGATGCGCACGGAGTACGCACCGCTGCCCGAGGAGCGCGACCGGGCCCGGGCCGCCGCGATGGCCCGGTTCGCCGCCGTGCTCGGCGAGCCGACCGGGACGGTCGGGCCGCCGCTGCTCGCCGGGTCGGACACCGCGCTGCTGCCCGACCCGGTGCCCGCCGACCCCGGACCGGAACCCGCGCCGCCGACCGACGAGCTCGGTGCCCGCCGGGCGCAGCGCGGCGGGCGGCACGCCATGCCCGCCGAGCCCGGCGCTCCGGTCCGCCGCCGCTCCCCGCTCGGCGCCCGGGTGGTGACCGCGGCCGCGGCCGCGGTGCTCGCCACCGGCGTCCTCGGCGGGGCCGGGGTGCTGGCCAGCGGCAGCGCGCTGCCCGGCGACGGCCTGTACCCGGTCAAGCGGGTGGCCGAGTCCGCCGGGCTGGCCATGACCTTCGACGACTCCGCGCGCGCCCGTCGGCACCTGGAGCTGGCCGGCACCCGGATCGACGAGGTCGAGCAGCTGCTCGCCGAGGACCCGGGGACCGGCACCGACCCCGAGGTGTTCCGCACCGCGCTGCACGACTTCGACGAGCAGGCCGACCAGGGCTCCCGGCTGCTGCTCGCCGCCGAGGACGCGCCGCGCGAGCAGGTCCTGAACGACCTGCAGGAGTGGGCGGCCGGGCAGGCCGAGCGGCTGGCCGCGCTGCGGCAGACCCTGCCCGGGCCGGCCGCCGCGGACGCCGGGGGTTCGCTGCAGCGGCTGGAGCAGCTGGTCGGTCCGGGCGCGTTCGACCTCCCGGTGTCCTGCGCGGCGGCGTCGCCGGGCACGCTGGGCACCGAGGACTGCCCGGTCGAGCCGGGCGCGGCCGGGCCGGGCGCACCCGGAGCCGGCACCGGCACCGGCCCCGGCGAACTGCCGCAGGGTTCGCCGACCCGGGCCGGGCAGGCCCCGGGTGCGCCGGCGCCGTCCGGGCGGTCCGGACCGCCGGTCGGACCGCCGTCCGGACCGCCGGTCGCGCCGCGGCCGGCCGAGCCCGAGCCCGAGCCGGGGCTGCTGCCCCGGGTGCTGCCCGGTGACCCGCTCGGCGGGGTGCTCGGCGGCTCCGACGGGTCCGGTGACCGCTCGGCGCCCGCCGACGGTGGATCCCGCGACGAGCCGTCCGGCGGGCTGCCGCCGGTCGAGGTGCCACCGCTGCTGCCCGGGCTGCCGGGCGTGTCGATCGGCTGAGGACGGCGTCCGGGGCCGTCGCGGGAGCAGGTGCCGCGGCGGCCCCGCCGTCGTCGCCGGGACCGGAATCCGCCCCGGTTCCGCGCGGGGCGCGCCAGTAGGCTGGACCGACCCGAGACCCCTCCGGAGGCAGCCCAGGTGGTTGGAGATCGAGAGCCCGCAGCGCCCGCAGCGCCGCTGTCGCCCACGCCGTCCGGCGAGCCGAGCGGGGCCAGCGAGACGCCCGGGGTTCTCGAGGCCGCCGCGGGCGCCGTGGACTCCGCGGTCCGGGCCGGCGAGGCGGCCGCGGCGGCGGCCGTCGCGGCCGGTGACAGCGGGCCGGCCGACGCCCCGCACACCGACCTCACCGCGGCGGCCTTCTTCGACGTCGACAACACGATGATGGTCGGCGCGTCGATCTTCCACTTCGCCCGCGGTCTGGCCGCCCGCAAGTTCTTCACCACCTCCGACCTGGTCGGCTTCGCCTGGCAGCAGGTCAAGTTCCGGATCGGCGGCCGGGAGACCGCCTACTCCACCACCACCGGCCGCGACACCGCGCTGTCGTTCGTGGCCGGGCGGACCGTCTCGGAGATCACCGAGCTCGGCGAGGAGATCTACGACGAGCTGATGGCCGACCGGATCTGGGCCGGCACCCGGGCGCTGGCCCAGATGCACGTCGACGCCGGGCAGCGGGTCTGGCTGGTCACCGCGACCCCGGTCGAGCTGGCCCTGATCATCGCCCGCCGGCTGGGCCTGACCGGGGCGCTGGGCACGGTGGCCGAGAGCGTCCAGGGCCACTACACCGGCCGACTGGTCGGGGAGATCCTGCACGGCCCGGCCAAGGCGCACGCCGTCCGCGCGCTGGCCGCCACCGAGGGCCTCGACCTGCGCCGCTGCACCGCCTACTCGGACTCGGTCAACGACGTGCCGATGCTGTCCGCGGTCGGCACCGCGGTCGCGGTCAACCCGGACTCGCAGCTGCGCGACGTGGCCAAGGAGCGGGGCTGGCAGATCCGCGACTTCCGCACCGGCCGCCGGGCCGCCCGGATCGGGGTGCCCTCGGTGCTGGGCGCCGGGGCGATCGCCGGCGCGGTGGCCGCCGGGCTGGCGGCCCGCCGCCGCTGAGCCGCACCCCCGCCGGGCGAGAGCCGCTCTCGCCGGGCGTGGTGGGACCGGCGCGTGGATCCCCGCCCGGCGCCACGCGCCGTGGGCAGGTCAGCCGGTGAACGGGTTGCGACGCTGGGACAGCAGCCGGTACAGCGTGTGCTGGATGGTCTCCCGGACCTGGTCGGTCAGGTTGAACACGGTCATCGGGTCGTCCGCCTCGGCCGCGCCGATGCCCGCGGTCTCGATCGGGGCGCCGAACTCGATGTACCACTTGGACGGCAGCGGGATCAGCCCCAGCGGCCCGAACAGCGGGAACAGCGGGGTCACCGGGAAGTACGGGGCGCCGAACAGCCGGGCCAGCGGCCGGATGTCGCCGATCTTGGGGTAGATCTCCTCGGCGCCGACGATCGAGCACGGGATGATCGGGACACCGGTGCGCAGGGCCGCCGAGACGAACCCGCCGCGGCCGAAGCGCTGCAGCTTGTAGCGGTCGTGGAACGGCTTGCCGATGCCCTTGAAGCCCTCCGGCCACACCCCGACCAGCTCGCCGGAGGCCATCAGCCGCTCGGCGTCGGGGGTGCAGGCCAGGGTGGCGCCCTGCTTGCGGGCCAGGGCGCCGATGCCGGGCAGCCGGAACATCAGGTCGGCGCCGAGCAGCCGCAGGTGCCGGTGGTCCGGGTGGTCGTCGTGCAGGGCCACCGCGGTCATCAGCGAGTCCAGCGGCAGCGTGCCGGAGTGGTTGGCCACCACCAGCGCGCCGCCCGCACCGGGCACGTTCTGCATGCCGATCGTCTCCACCCGGAACCACTTGCGGTAGAGCGGGCGCAGCGCGGGCAGCAGCAGGTTGTCGGTGAGGTCGGAGTCGAAGCCGAAGTCGTCGACGGTGTACGCGCCGGCCAGCCGGCGCTTGGCGAAGGCCAGCGCCTCCTCCCAGCCGGCCGGCTCCGCCGGCTCGGCGGGCGGCTCGGCGGGCGGCTCGGCGGGCGGCTCGGACTCCGGGGCGGCGGCCGGCTGCGGGTCCGGCGGGGCCGGAC
>DASQMQ010000654.1:0-2309 GCA_035645455.1 Pseudonocardia sp. | reverse complement strand
CACGCCGCGCGAGGAGGACCAGCCCGACCGCCAGGGCGGCGACGACCGGGAGCGCGACCGCGAACCCGGCACCGGGCGTCCGGACCACCCGGCCGAGGACGGGTCGCCGGACCGGGCCCCCGCCCCTGCGGCCGGGCCGGGCGGCGCCGACGGTGGTGCCATCGGGACCCGGCCGGACCGGACCGCGCCCGGCACGACCGCGGACGGGCAGCGCGCCGGCCGCCACCACGCTCCCGAGGCCGACCGGGACCGGACGGAGATCATCGAGATCGACCCCGGGAGCGGGCCGGGCGCAGCCGGCGGCGCTGCCGCGGCCGAGGCCGCGACCGGTCTCGGGGCGACCGGAGCAGGCCATGGCCTGGGCTCCGCTGCGGGGACGATCGCCTCGGGCCTCGGCCAGGCGGAGGCCGGTCAGGGCCCGGGCTCGGCCGCCGGGCGGGTCGCGTCGGGGCTCGGGTCCCCCGCCGCCCGGCAGGGCCTCGGTTCCGCCGATCGGACGGCCGAGGAGGGCTTCGGGTCGCGGCCGGAGACCGGGGGAGCGACGGGGCAGGGCCTCGGTGCGGCCGTCGCTGCCGCCGCGCAGCAGGTCTCCCCCGAGCTCGAGGCCGGGGGCCGGCACCGGGCCTCATGACGGGGCCCCGCGTGCTGAGCCGGTCGGGAGCGGGTGCCGTCCGGATCGGGACGCGGTACGCCGTCACCCCAACGGGTGAACCGGTCCGCCCCCGACCGCCGACCGAACGTGACGTGCGTGGTCCGCGTGGCAGCCTGGACCGCGCCGTGGCCGCAGGTAGCGTGCATCGGGTGACCGCAGCTCCAGTCCTCCCGTCCCCGGGCTCGGCGTTGCCTCCGCACGTGCGTTCGGCCTTCGGGGTGGCCGAGGTCGAGCCGCGACCGGTGGTGTGGGCCGGTCGCCGGGCCTGGCGGTGCGGGGAACTGCTGCTGCGGCCGGTGCCCGACAAGGTGGTGGCGGCCTGGTCGGCCGGCGTGCTGGACGGTCTGAAGGTCGACGGGCTGCGGATCGCCCAGCCGGTGCGGTCGTCCGACGGGCGCTGGGTGGTCGGCGGCTGGGCGGCCAACCGGTTCATCGCCGGCACCGTCGAGCCGCGCTACGACGCCGTGCTCACCGCCGCGGTGCGGCTGCACGAGGCGCTGTCCGGGATCGAGCGCCCGCGCCTGCTCGACGGCCGCGACGACCTGGCCGCCCGGTCCGCGGCCGCGGCCTTCGGCGAGCGCCGGGCCACCCTGGACGCGGACACCGGCGGCACCCTGTTCACCCAGCTCGCGGCCTACCGCGCCCCGGTCCAGCTCACCCCGCAACTGGTCCACCCCGAGCTGTTCGGGTCGGTCCTGTTCGACGACCGGGGGGTGCCGGCGCTGATCGAGCTGGTGCCCTGCTGGCGCCCCGCGCAGTGGGCGGCCGCGGTCGTGGTGGTGGACGCGATCGCCTGGGGCGGCGGCGACCAGGGACTGCTGCAGCGCTGGGCCGACAGCGAGGCGTGGCCGCAGTCCCTGCTGCGCGCGGTGCTGTTCCGGCTGGCCCTGCACGCCCAGCACCCGGAGGCGTCGGCCCGCACCCTGGAAGGGCTGGAGCGGGCCGCCGGCCTGGTCAGCGCCCTGCTCTGAGGCACTCCGGCCGCTCTCACCCGGGCGGTGACCAACCGGTGAGCGCACCTCTGCCACCCTGGTGCTGCAGAGCCAGTTCGGCCGGACCCCGCCGGGGGCGGCCGCGATCACCTTCGTCGGGCCGCTGATCAGGTCGCTGATCCGCCCGCTGGGCGGCTGGCTCGCCGACCGGCTGGGCGGCGCCCGGGTGACGCTGTGGAACTACTTCCCCGCGACCGCGCTGGCCAGCCTGCGTGCATCCTGCTTCGGGGGCGGACTCGCTGGGCCTGTTCACCGCCGCGTGGTCACCACGTACGCGGTGCACGTCCGGGGGGCGCCGGTGGCGGTCGGTGGCCGGCCGCAGCTGGTCGCGGGCCGGGCCCGAGGACGGGCTCAGGGCGGCGGGGTCCCGGCAGCGTGGCCGGCGATCTGGCGCAGGGTCTCCAGGTGGTCGCTGAACGCGCTGCGCCCGGCCGGGGTGATGCGCAGCCAGGTCCGCGGGCGCTTGCCCACGTAGCCCTTCTTGACCTGCACGAACCCGGCCTGCTCGAGCACGGCGACCTGCTTGCTCAGCGTGGAGTCGGTGACCTGGACGGTGTCGCGGACGAACCCGAACTCGGCCTCGGTGGCCGCGGAGAGCGCGGCCAGGATGGAGAACCGGACGGGCTGGTGGACCACCTCGCCCAGCCGGTGCCGGGGATGCTCCG
>DASQMQ010000653.1:0-20835 GCA_035645455.1 Pseudonocardia sp. | reverse complement strand
AAGCGAGAGCGGCTCTCGCACGCTCGGTCGAGCGGGAGCGGCTCTCGCACAACAGGCGCAGGAGGGAGCCGGTCGCCCAGTGGCGGGTGCTAGGGGTGGATCCGGCGGACCCAGGCGCCGGGGTCGGTGAGTTCGGCGCGGGTGGGCAGGGTGTCGGGGCTCTCCCAGACGCGGTTGAAGCCGTCCATACCGGTGGCCAGCACGACGTGCTCGGTGAAGGCGGCGCCGACGGCGTACTGGCGGACCTTGGCCTCCACCCCGAGCAGGGCGCGGAGGATGCGGTCGATCAGGCCGCCGCCGCGGCGGCGGGCGGTGAAGCGGTACCGGATGGTGGAGACGCTGGGTACGACGGCCGGGCCGACGGCGTCCATCACGTGGTCGGCGTGGCCCTCCAGCAGGGTGGTCAGGGCGAGCAGGCGGTCCAGCACGGCCCGCTGCTCGGGGCCCTGCAGCAGCTCGACGATCGCCAGGGTGTCGCCCTTGGACGAGCGGACGGTGCGGATGAGTTCGGGCAGCCGCTCCAGGGTGATCCCGCCGTCGCCGTCGCCGGTCAGGCCGCGACCCAGGGACAGGAAGCGGCCGATCTCACCGGCGAAGTAGTCGCGCAGCCAGGGGACGGCGGTGAACTGCAGCCGGTGGGTGGCCTCGTGCAGGCACACCCACAGCCCGAAGTCGGCGGACGGCACGTCGAGGGCCTGCTGGGCGGCGTGGATGTTCGGCGCGACCAGCAGCAGCTTGCCGGCCTGGTCGGCGCCGCCGAACGGGTCGTACTGGCCGAGGACCCGCCCGCCCAGGTAGGCGACCAGCCCGCCGAGCTGCAGCCCGGCGGTGCGCCCGGTCACCGCCCGGACCACCGGGGACACCGCGGGCAGTTCGGCGTCGGCGGTCAGCGCCGCCATCCCGCGCAGCGCGGCCTCGGCCCAGCGGGGGCGGTCGACGACGTCGGCCGGCAGCAGCGCCAGCCCGTGGCCCATCCCGGTGACGTCGCGGACGTGCTCCTCGGCGACGGCGGCGTCCGCGCGCAGCCGGCCCACCAGCTCGACGGCCTCGGCGCGGCTGGCCTCGGGGCCGGACGACATCAACCGGCCCGCGGTGCGCGCGGCCAGCTCCCAGTCGACCGGCAGCCCGCGTTCGGTGGCGGGGCTCGGGTCCGGACGGGTGTCGTCGATCGCGCGGGTCACCCCTCCACGCTACGCACCGAACCTGGCCCCGGCCGGGCCGGCGATGCCGCCACCGTCAGCGGACGCGATGGTCAACGGGAGCGGCTCGGGATCAGCCCCACCCCACGAGAGCGGCCTTCGTCCGGTCACGAGCGGGCGTCAGGGGTCCTCGGCGTCCGCGCGGCGCGGCCAGGGCAGCACCCGGGCCGGGGGGTCCGGGGCCGGGGGGTCGGGCAGGGGCGCCCCGGCGCCCAGCCGCAGCACCGGGGCGAGCGGCCCACGGCCGATCCCGCTGAGCAGCACCCGCCCCTCCCGCGACAGCTCGGCCGCGGCCACCAGCTGCCCGCCGACCAGCGAGGTGAGCAGGCCGTCGCGGACCTGCACCACCACCCCGCGCAGCCGCAGCGACACGGTCAGGTCGAAGCGCAGGGCGGCGACCTCGGTGCCGCCGGCCAGCACGTCCACCGCGGGGTGGCGGGTGCTGGTGATCCGGTGGTCGGGCGGCGCGACCTCGGTGGCCGACACCCGGCCGAGCCCGGTGCCGACCACCGCGGCGGCCAGGTCGGCGCGCTCGGCCCAGCCGTCCAGGACCAGGCCGCCGAGGTCGATGTCGAGCAGGCCGTGCAGCACCCGGGCGACCCGCTCGTCGAGGACCCGGCCCGCGACGCCGCGGAGCCGGCCGGTCAGCGCGTCCCGGCCGACGTCGGCCCGCTGCAGCGCCCGGGTCAGCACCGCCGGGTCGTCCACGCCGAGCAGGAAGCGCACCGAGGCCGGCATCACCAGCAGCGCCGTCACGCCCCGCCCCCCACCCGGTCCCCCCGTCGGGGCACCGCGCGGGCGCTCCCCCCGACTACGAGAACGGCGGGGGTGTCCTGATACCGGTCAGCGGCACCCGCAGGCGCTCAGCTCGGCGGCCATCGCGTCCAGCCGCGGCCGGGTCGCGGCCGGGCTGGCGCCGTTGGACATCAGGGCGAACACCAGCAGCCGCCCGTCGGCGTCGGTGACCACACCCGCCAGGCTGCTCACCCCGGTCAGCGTCCCGGTCTTGGCCCGGACCACGCCGCGCCCGCCGGCCGCGTCGGTGCCGGGGACGAACCGGTCGTCCAGGGTGCCGTCGCCGCCGGCGACCGGCAGGCCGGTGAGCACCGGGCGGAGGAACTCGGGGCCGCGGGCGCCGTCGGTCGGGGCCGCCGCAGCGGCGAGCAGCGAGCCGAGCAGCCGGGCCGGCACCCGGTCGGTGGTGGACAACCCGCTGCCGTCCGCCAGCACCGCGCCGGACGGGTCGAACCCGGCCTGGGCGAGCGCGGCCAGCACCTGCTCGCCGGCCCCGGCGAAGGACGGCTCGCCCTGCCGGGAGAGCGCCACCTGCCGGGCCAGCGTCTCGGCGAGGACGTTGTCCGAGCTGCGCAGCATGTGCTCGACCAGCTCGGACACCGGCGCCGAGGAGACCGAGGCGAGGCGCTGGGCGTCCGGGTCCGCGGTCGTCACGGCGACGCCGTCCGGATCGGCGCCGAGCAGTCCGGCCAGCGCCCGCCCGGCGGTCAGCGCCGGGTCGGTCACCCGGGGCCCGTCCTGCAGCGTGGGGTCGATCCGCCCGCCGTCGACCATCAGCGGCTCGATCGGGGTGATGTAGCCGGCCGCGATGTCGCCGGGCTGCCACCCGTCGGCCAGGGTCGGACCGGCGTAGAGCGAGGTGTCCACCAGCACCGTGGTCACCGGCGCCGGGGCGGCCTGCTCGACCTGGGCGGCCAGGTCGGCCAGTCGCGGGGCGTCCGGGTAGACGCCCGGTCGGTCGGCCGGCAGCGCGCTCAGCGTCGGGTCGCCCGCGCCGACCAGCACGACGGTGCCCGGGTCCGGCCCGGCCAGCACCCGGGTGACCAGGGTGTCGGTCGGGTTCAGGGTGAGCAGCGTCGCGGCCGCGGTGAGGATCTTGCCGGTGGAACCGGGGACGAGCGCCCGGTCGGCGTCGCGCTGCCACACCGGCTCGCCGCCCGCCGGGTCGACGACGACCCCGCTGAACCGGCCCGGCACGGCCGCGGCCCGGTCGTCGAGCACCGCGGCGAGACCGGCCGCGCTGGGCTGCGGGGCGTCGGCGGGCAGCGGCCCGAGCACCGGGCGCGGGACCGGCGGGGGCGTCGCGGCCGAGGTGGGGGCGACGCCGAGGCCGGGCACCAGACCCGGCGCGGTCAGTGCGAGGGCACCCGCGGTGGTGCCGAGCAGGACCACCACGACCGCCGCGACCAGGCTCCACCGCAGCCAGCCGCCAGGGCGCCCGGGCCGGCGACCACCGACACCCACCAGCACGCCTCCACCGTCGTCCCGTCCCCCGACCGGGCGACGGCCCCGGTCGGACACCGCGCCGCCGGTCGGGTGCCCCACACTAGTGTCGACCCGACGAGGTCGTCCTGCCCGCCTCCGCCGTCCCGGCGCGGCCCGACGCCGGATCCGGGCAGGGGCCCCGTTCCCGGACCCCGGGTGCCGGCGGCGGGCGGCAGCCCGCGGCGCAGGCCCCGCCACACGACACCGTCAGGAGCACGCAGTGGACTTCGACGTCACGATCGAGATCCCCAAGGGTGGCCGCAACAAGTACGAGGTGGACCACGAGACCGGCCGCATCCGGCTCGACCGGACGCTGTTCACCGCCACCCAGTACCCGGCCGACTACGGCTTCATCGAGGACAGCCTCGGCCAGGACGGCGATCCGCTCGACGCGCTGGTGCTGGTCCAGGAACCGACCTTCCCCGGCTGCCTGATCCGGGCCAGGGCGATCGGCATGTTCCGGATGAAGGACGAGAAGGGCCCCGACGACAAGGTCCTCTGCGTGCCCAGCGACGACCCCCGCCAGGAGCACCTGCGCGACATCCACCACCTGCCGGAGTTCGACCGGGCCGAGATCCAGCACTTCTTCGAGATCTACAAGACCCTGGAGCCGGGCAAGAGCGTGGAGGGCGCGACCTGGGTCGGCCGTTCGGACGCCGAACGGGAGATCCAGGCCAGCTGGCAGCGGGCCAAGGACGCCGCCGCGGACGGCGCGGCGCACTAGGCCCGGCCGGGGGGCGTGCGCCGGCCCGGCGGGGCGGTCACCGCTGCTGGGCGAGCCACTCGTCGAAGGAGGTCGGTGCGATGCGGGCCCCTTCGCCGGGCAGCAGCACGTCCCCGGCCATCGCCGGGCCGAACAACCCCGACCACGTCGGAACGAGCCGCACCGTGCGGCCGCGCGCCCCGATGGTGCGCCGCGCCATGTCGACGAGGTCCTGCGGCTCGGGCCCGGCGAGGTCGACGTAGCGACCCCGCGGCGCACCCACCGCGATCTCGGCGAGGACGTCGGCCACGTCCGCGGGCGCGATCGGCTGCACGAGCAGCGGTGCGATCGGCGCCACGCCGTCCTGCTCGGTCCAGCTCACCACCGTCTCGGCGAAGTCGTGGAACTGCGTGACCGGGACGATCGTCCACGGCACCGGGCCGGCCGCGACCACGCGCTCCTGCTCCCGCTTGCCGGCGTAGTGCGCGTTGCCCTCGACCCGGTCGATCCCGACGATCGAGAGCAGCACGTGGTGGGCGACACCGGCCCGTTCCTCGGCGGCCAGCAGGTTCCGGGTGGTGGTGCCGAAGTACGCCACCGCCCTGGCCCGGTCGGTCGTGGTGCTGCTGGTGGCGTCGACGACCGCCTGCACGCCGTGCAGGGCGTCGTCCAGCCCGGCACCGGTGAGCAGGTCGACGCCGAGCGAGCGGCTGATGCGCACGACCTGGTGGCCGTCCCGGCCGAGCGCGGCAGCCGTGCGGGACCCGATGTTCCCGGTCGCACCGGCGACTGCGATCCGCATGATGATCTCTCCTCGGGGTCAGCTGCCGACGACCGGGGTGGCCACCGGGGGCTGCTGCTCGTCCTCGGCGCGCTGGGCGTCGAGGCCGGACTGGGTGCGCAGCGGCAGCTCCTTCATCATCGCCACCGCGATCAGCCCGAGCACCAGCACCGCGCCGGCGGTGAGGAAGACGAGGCTCATCGAGTCGGCGAAGCCCTCCAGGATCGGCCGGGCCAGCACCGGGCTGGCGTCGGCCAGGAACGACGAGTCGTCCAGCGTCGCGCCGAACCCGCCGCCCTGCAGGCCGGCCAGGATGGGGGCGTTGGCCGGGTTCGCGACCACCGCCGGGTCGGCCGCGGCGGCCTGGAACGCCGGCGTCGTCGCGGTGTCCCGGAAGTTGTCGGCCACGTTCGGGCCGAGCGCGCTGAACAGGATCGACAGGAACACCGCGGTGCCCAGCGTGCCGCCCATCTGCCGGAAGAACGTGGTGGACGCGGTGGCCACGCCGAGGTCGCGCGGCGGCATCGCGTTCTGCACCGCCAGCGTGATCGGCTGCATGTTCGCGCCCAGCCCCCAGCCGACCACCAGCATGATCAGCGCCACCTGCCAGTACGGGGTGTCCACGCCGATGAACGACAGCACCACCGCGCCGACGATCATCAGCGACAGGCCGAGCACCGGCCAGACCTTGTAGCGGCCGGTGCGCGAGATCAGCTGCCCGGAGAACACCGACATCGACATGATGCCCAGCACCAGCGGCAGCGTCTGCAGGCCGGCCTCGGTGGGCGAGGCGCCCTTGACGATCTGCAGGTAGAGCGGCAGCAGGGCGAGCACCCCGAACATCCCCATGCCGGCGACCAGCGCGGCCAGCGAGCCCCAGCTGAACACGCCGTTGCGGAAGAACCGCAGCGGCAGCAGGGCGTCGTCGCCGATCCGCTTCTCGGCCCAGACGAACGCGGCGATGCCGAGCGCGCCGACCAGGTAGCAGGCCAGCGCCCGGCCGGAGCCCCAGCCCCAGATCCGGCCCTGCTCGGCCACGATCAGCAGCGGCACCAGGCCGACGGCCAGCGCGACCGCGCCGGGCCAGTCGATGCGGTGCTCGCGGCGGGTGTGCGGGATGTTGAGCACCTTGGTCACCACGGCCAGCGCGATGATGCCCAGCGGCACGTTGATCAGGAACACCCAGCGCCAGCCGGTGATGCCGAGGATCTCGGCCTGGCCGGCCAGGAAGCCGCCGGCCACCGGCCCGAGCACGCTGGAGGTGCCGAACACGGCCACGAAGTAGCCCTGGTAGCGGGCCCGCTCCCGGGGCGCGACGATGTCCCCGATGATGGTCAGGGCCAGCGAGAACAGCCCGCCGGCCCCCAGCCCCTGGATCGCCCGGAACGCGGCCAGCTGGTACATCGTGTCGGCGAACGTGCAGGCCACCGAGCCGATCACGAAGATCGAGATGGCGGTGAGGAACAGCGGCTTGCGGCCGTAGAGGTCCGACAGCTTGCCGTAGAGCGGGGTGGTGATGGTGGCCGTGATCAGGTAGCCGGTGGTCGCCCAGGCCTGCAGGCTCAGCCCGTCCAGGTCGTCGGCGATGGTGCGGATGGCGGTGGCCACGATCGTCTGGTCCAGGGCGGCCAGGAACATCCCGATCATCAGCCCGGCGAAGATCGTCAGGATCTGCCGGTGGGTCAAGCTGACCTGCGGCGCTGCTGCCGGGCCACCGGAGGCGGGCGCGGACATGGGTCTCCCCTCAGGCCCCGGCCGGGGACGCCGCGGGGGCGTCGACGGGCTCGGGACGGGTGTGGTGGCGCTGGAAGTCGTCGACGAAGCGGGTCAGCAGGGTGGCGAGCAGGTCGCGGTCGGCGGGCGGCCAGCCGTCCAGCAGCGCGGCGATGTGCTCGTTGCGCAGCCTGCGGTTCTGCTCGAAGACCCGGCGGCCCTCGGTGGTGGCGGCGAGCAGCGTCGCCCGGCCGTCCTCGGGGTCGGCGGTCCGCTCGACCAGGCCGAGGCGGACCAGGTGGGCCACCTGGCGGCTGACGGTGGAGGGGTCGGAGTGCACCGCCTCGGCCAGCGCCACGGCCCGGCGCGGACCGTCCTTCACCAGGTGGACCAGCAGGTGGTAGGTCGCCCGCTCCACCGCGTCGGGGTGCTCGGCCTGGCGCTGGGCCTGCTTGCGGTCGATCAGCCGGACCAGTCGGATCAGCGCGGACCCGACGTCGTCGGCGACGGCCAGTTCGTCCTCGGACGGCATCGCCGACCCCCTTCCGGGTGCATTGCGTGCCACATGCAACAAGTTGCCCGGCACAAGCATGCAACCGGCCGGGGATCCCGGCAAGCCGATCGACTGTGATCTCCGCCCGGCTACACCCGCTCGAACACCGCGGCCAGGCCCTGCCCGCCGCCGATGCACATGGTCTCCAGCCCGTACCGGACCGATCGGCGGTCCATCTCCCGGGTCAGGGTGGCCAGGATCCGTCCGCCGGTGGCGCCGACCGGGTGGCCCAGCGAGATGCCCGAGCCGTTGACGTTGACCCGCTCGAAGTCGGCGTCGGTGAACTTCCACTCCCGGGTGCAGGCCAGCACCTGGCAGGCGAACGCCTCGTTCAGCTCGATCAGGTCCATGTCCGACAGCGCCAGCCCGGCCACGTCCATGGCCTTGGCCACGGCCGGCACCGGGCCGATCCCCATGGTGGCCGGCGGCACCCCGCCCAGGCCCCAGGACACCAGCCGCACCAGCGGGCGCAGGCCCAGCTCCGCGGCCCGGTCCGGGTGGGTGACCACGCAGATCGCGGCCCCGTCGTTCTGGCCGCTGGCGTTGCCCGCGGTGACCGTGGCCTCCGGGTCCTCGCCGCCCAGGATCGGCCGCAGCCCGGCCAGCTTCGCCACCGTCGAGTCGGCCCGGATGTGCTCGTCGGCGTCGACCACGGTGTCGCCCTTGCGGCCCCTCACCGTCACCGGGACGATCTCGTCGGCGAACCGGCCCCCGTCGCGGGCCGCGGCCGCCCGCTGGTGCGAGCGAACGGCGTACTCGTCCTGCTCCTCGCGCGGGATCGCGTACTCCCGGCGCAGGTTCTCCGCGGTCTCCAGCATCCCGCCGGGCACCGGGTGGTTGATCCCGCCCGCGGTGATCCGGCCGCGGGCCAGGCCGTCCTGCAGCAGCACGCCCGGCCCGGCCTTGACCCCCCAGCGCATCGCCGTGGAGTAGAACGGCGCGTTCGACATCGACTCGGCGCCGCCGGCCAGCACCAGCTCCGACGTCCCCGCGCAGACCTGCATCGCCGCGTACAGCACGGACTGCAGCCCGGAGCCGCAGCGCCGGTCGATCTGCAGACCGTTCGCGGTGACCGGGAGCCCGGCGTCCAGCGCGGCCACCCGGCCGATCGCCGGGGCCTCCATGGTCGGGTAGCAGTGCCCGAGCACGACGTCGTCGACGGCGTCCGGGGGCAGCGCCGTGCGCTCCAGCAGACCCCGGATGACGGTGGCCGCCAGTTCGTGGGCCGGCACGTCGCGCAACGACCCGCCGAACCCGCCGACCGGCGTGCGCACCGGCTCGCAGATGACCGCGTCCCGCATCGGACGCCTCCTCCCGGACGCCGCGCGCCCTGTCGTGTCGGGGTGGGCCGGTGGTTCAGAAGTGCTGGCGGGTGAGCCACTCCGCGACCAGCGCGGGCCGCTCCGAGCCCTCGATCTCGATCACGAACTTGGTGGTGGACTGCAACCCGCCGGTCACCTCGCTGACCTCGACCAGCTCGATGTTCGCCCGGATCCTGCTGCCGACCGGCACCGGCGAGGTGAATCTCACTTTGTTCAGCCCGTAGTTGATACCCATCTTGACCCCGTCCACCCGGTAGACCTGCGCGGCCAGCGCCGGGAGCAGCGACAGGGACAGGAAGCCGTGCGCGATCGTGGTCCCGAACGGCCCGGCCTCGGCCCGCTCGGCGTCGACGTGGATCCACTGGTGGTCACCGGTCGCCTCGGCGAAGGTGTCGATCTGGGTCTGGTCGATGGTGACCCAGTCGCTCACCCCGATCGCCGTCCCGGCCGCAGCCTTGAGCTCGTCCGCCCCGTTGAAGACCCGCATTGTGGCTCCTGATCTGTCGTTCCTGCCGGTCACCCTGCCACACCGGGACCGTCCGCCAGACCCTGCTGGGAGCGGCGGCGGCCACTAAGGTCGGGCGGCGAGCGAAGCAGGGGGCGGCCAAGCATGAGCAGCGCAGCGGGGGGACCGGTGGCGACACCACCAGGCCGACCCCGCGGCGCCCGGCACGAGGCCGTCGCCTACCACTCCACCACCGATCTGGCCGCCCGGATCGCGCCCCGGATCGCCGAGGCCACCGCGGCCGGTGACCCGGTGCTGGCCGTGGTCGACCTGGACGTCCGCAAGGCCCTGGTCCACGAGCTGGGTGACGCCGCCCGCGGCGTGCGCTTCGACGAGCCGGCGATCGTGCACGCGCTGCCGGCGTTCACCGTCGCCGCGCGCTGGGCCCGGACCAACCGGCGGATCACCACGCCGGACGGGCGGGCGCTGGTCGTCGGGCAGCGGCTGGAGGACCTGCCCGGCTGCGGCCCGACCCACTGGGCGCGGCTGGACATCGGGCTGGACGTGGCGACCGCGCACCTGCCGATCACCGTGCTGTGCCCGTTCCCGGCCGGGTCGCCGCAGGAACTCGTGCACGCCACCCACCCCTGGGTGGAGAGCTCGGCCGGGGTGGCGGCCGGGCAGGGCTACCGGCCGCCGAAGGAGGCCGTGCTCGACTTCCCGCCCCCACCGCCCCCGGACCTCGGCCGGCCGGTCGCGCACCGGCCGTTCGACCTGACGGGCCTGGCCGAGGTGCGCGGCACGGTCACCGCGGTGGCCGGCGCGTCCGGGATGGACCCCGAGGACGTCGCCGACCTGGTGCTGGCGGTCAACGAGCTGGCCTCCAACAGCATCGAGCACGGCCCCGGCGCCGGGCTGCTGCGGATGTGGGACCGGCCCGAGGGGATCACCGTCGAGGTCGCCGACGGCGGGCACATGCACGTGCCCTTCCCCGGGCTGACCCTGCCCCCGCCGGAGGGCGAGCGCGGCCGCGGGCTGTGGCTGGTCTCCGAGCTGTGCGACGTGCTCCAGGTGTGGAGCGACGAGGAGCTGGGCACGGTCATCCGGGTCCGGATCGGCGGCCGGCACCCGGAGACCGGGCCGTGACGTCGGTCGGCGTCAGTCGCCGATCTGCAGGATCAGCTTGCCGGTGTTCTCCCCGCGGAACAGCTGCTGCAGGGTGGCGCCGAAGTCGGTGACCGCGCCCCGCACCACGTGCTCCTCGCTGCGCAGCCGGCCCTCGCCCAGCCAGACCGCCATCTCCGCGGCCGCCTCGGCGTACCGGTCGGCGTAGTCGAAGACCAGGAAGCCCTGCATCCGGGCCCGGTTGACCAGCAGGCTCATGTAGTTCGCCGGGCCGACCGGCTTGCCCTGCGCGTTGTACTGGGAGATCGCCCCGCAGAGCACCACCCGGGCGTTCCGGCGCAACCGGGCCAGGGCGGCGTCCAGGACCTCCCCGCCGACGTTGTCGAAGTAGACGTCGATGCCGTCCGGGGCGGCTGCCCGCAGGTCCTTGGCGACGTTCCCGGCCCGGTAGTCGACGGCGGCGTCGAAGCCCAGCTCGTCGACGACGAACGCGCACTTCTCCGGCCCGCCGGCGATCCCGACCACCCGGCAGCCCTTGATCTTCGCCAGCTGCCCGACCACGCTGCCGACCGCGCCGGCCGCCCCGGACACCGCCACCGTCTCGCCCTCGGCGAGCGCGCCGACGTCGAACAGCCCGAAGTAGGCCGTCATCCCGGTCATCCCCAACGCCGCCAGGTAGGTCGGCATGGCCGCCGCGGACAGATCGACCCGCTGCACCCCGGCGCCGTCGGACTCGGCGTACTCCTGGGCCCCGAACACGCCGGTGACGTGGTCGCCCACCGCGAAGTCCGGGTGCTGCGAGGCGACCACCTCACCGCCGCCCTGGGCCCGCATGACCTCGCCCAGCCCGACCGGCGGCACGTAGGAGCGGACGTCGTTCATCCAGCCCCGCATGGCCGGGTCCAGCGAGATGTGGGTGACCCGGACGACGAACCGGCCCTCGCCGGGCGCGGGCACCGGCTCGGTGGTCTGCTCCCACACCTCCGGCCCGGGCAGCCCGGACGGCCGGGCGGCCAGCCGGACCTGGTGGTTGACGGTCCCTTCGACGAGTTCTGTCATGGCACATCTCTACCCTGTGCGACCGCGGCGGATCGACGGCGGGCGCGCGGGCGGCCACCATGGGGGCATGGATGCGGTCGCCCGGTTCGCCGGGCTCGTCGGCGGCCCCGACCCGCCGCTGGACCGGGCCGCGCTGGCCCTCGCCGCGGGCGCCGACCCGCGGCTGGACCCGGCGCCCTGGCTGGCCGAGCTGGACCGGCTGGCCGAGGGCGTCACCTCGCTGGACGGGCTGCGGCACCGGCTGTTCGCCGAGGAGCGGTTCGCCGGCAACACCGTCGACTACTACGACCCCCGCAACTCGCTGCTGCCGGACGTCCTGCGCCGCCGGCTCGGCATCCCGATCTCGCTGGCCGTGGTGGCGATCGAGGTGGGTCGCCGCGCCGGGGTGGCGCTGGAGGGCGTCGGGATGCCGGGGCACTTCCTGGTCCGGCCGGTCGGCACCACCCGGCACCTGGACGTGTTCGCCGCCGGGGTCGAGCTGGACGCGGCCGAGTGCGAGCGGCGGTTCCGGACGGCGACCGGCGCCGGACCGGAGGTGCCGTTCGGGCCGCACCTGCTGCCCGCCGTCCGCACCCCGGCGATCCTGACCCGGATGCTGGAGAACCTGCGCGCGATCCACCGCGGCCGCCCGTGGGAGCTGGAGTGGGTGCTGCGGATGCGGCTGGCGCTGCCGGGGGCGGGGCCGCTGGAGCTGCTGGAGCTGGGCGAGGCGCTCGGCGAGCAGGGCCGGTGGCTGGAGGGCGCGCGGTTGCTGGACGAGCACGCGGCGGAGCTGCCCGCGGCCCGCGCCCGACAACTCCGCACCGCCGCCCGCGGCCTGCGCGCCCACCTCAACTGACCGCTCCCCCTCCCGCGGGGCGCCGGCCGTGGTTCAGGAAGGCCACCTTCCTGAACCGCTCCGGTTCAGGAAGGTGGCCTTCCGGTCCTCTGGGGACCTGAAGGTGGCCTTCCTGAACGCGGGCTACGGGGAGGGGGCGATCAGGTGAGGGGGCGCAGGCCCCAGCTGGCGGTCCACTGCTGGTCGGGGTCGAGGTGGATCAGGCCGACGCCGGTGTTGAGGGCGTCCGGCGGGCAGGTCATCGGCTCGACGGCGACGGCCCGGCCGCGGCCGGGGTGGTCGTCGGGGGTGAACACCTGCACCCAGCCGAAGTCCGGGTCCGCCCACAGCTCGACCCCGCCGTCCGGGCCGGTCAGCCGGTGCCGGACCAGGCCGTCGGTCACCGCGCAGTCGCCGAAGGCGTGGTCGAGGGTGCGGCCGGCCAGCCGCTGCCCGGCGCGGAAGTCCAGGTCGTCGGACACCGGGGCGGTCGGGCCGGTGGGCAGGCCGCCGTCCAGCGGCAGGGACGAGGCCGCGGCCAGGGTGAGCACCGACTCGTCGGTCGGCGAGTCCCCCGCCCGCAGGTACGGGTGCGCGCCGACGCCGAACGGCACCGCGGCGGTGCCGACGTTGCGGACGGTGTGGGTGACCGTCAGACCGTCCTCACCGACGGCGTAGCGGATGCTGGTGTCCAGCGGCACCGGCCAGCCGGGCTGCACCGGGATCACCGCGTGCAGCGTGATCGCGTCGGCCGACGACTCGCCGGGCCGGTAGAGGGTGTGCCGGAGCAGGCCGTGGATGGCGTTGCCGGCCGGGGGCTCGCTGAGCACCAGCTGCTGGGGCTGCCCGTGCCAGGTCCAGGTGCCGCGGGCGGTGCGGTTGGGCCAGGGCAGCAGGATCGTGCCGGCGCCGCGCGGCGGGCGGACGTCGACGTCGAAGGTCTCCACGTACGGGCGGCCGCCGACCTCGAAGGCCCGCAACCCGGCCCCCACCTCGGTGACGACCGCGCGGGCCGAACCGAACTCGATCTCGAACTGCGCGCCCGTCGGAGGCATCGGAGTCACCATCCGGCTGAGCCTATGAGGAGTCCGCCGGCCCGGCCCGGTGGGCCCGCGCGCGGCACCTCGATCACCGCCGGCCGGAGTGCCGCTACGGTCGGCCGGCGGGGTGGACGGCGCCGCGGGGCGGGCCGGGCCCCGACCGGCGCGCCGGACGCGCGAGCGCCGGAGCCGACGGGCCGACGACGGGGATCGGTGACGGTGGTCGAGCTGGTGGTGATGGTCGGGCTGCAGGGCTGCGGCAAGAGCACCTGGGTCCGGACCCACCTCGCGGACTCGCACACCGTGGTCAGCAAGGACCACTGGCCCAACGCCCGGCGCCGGGAGGAGCGCCAGCGGCGGGTGGTGGACGAGCTGCTGGGCGCGGGCCGGGACGTCGTGGTGGACAACACCAACCCCGCCGTCGACGACCGGGCGCCGCTGATCGCCGTCGCGCGCCGCAACTGCGCCACCGTCCGCGCCGTCCCACCTGGACGTGCCGTTCGCGGTGTGCCTGGAGCGCAACGCCGGACGGGACGGGCGGGCCCGGGTTCCGCTCGTCGGGGTGCTGGCGACGGCGAAGCGGCTGGTCGCGCCGACGACCGCGGAAGGGTTCGACCGGGTCGACACGGTGCGTCCGCCGGCCTGAGCCGCCGGCTACGGCGTGGACCAGCGCGGCGGGGCCGATCCGGGTGGTCGGCCACTGGTTGCCGTCGAACCAGGCGTCCGAGGGGGGCGTGGCGAAGTCGGTGAGCACCAGGCGGATCGCGTCGGACTGGGCGTGGGCGGGACGGCACCCGGTGATCTCCCGCGCCAGGTGCTCGGCGGTGGCCGCCAGGTCGTCCATCAGCCGCTGGTGGAAGGGCCGGTCCAGGTCGGCGGTGTAGGAGGGGAAGGCCCGGCCGTCGAGCCGGATCACCGTCCAGGTCCGCCGGGGCGGCATCGGGCGCGCCGGCAGCTCGTACTGCCGCTTCATCCGCTCGCCGAGCGCCTCGCGGGTCGCCACGTCCACATCCCTTCCGGTCAGCCGACCCGATCATGGGCCGCCGCCGGTGCCCGGTCCACCGGTATGCGGTCGCCCGGGGGTTCCGTGAGGGTCGTCGCGTGGACGCCGCACCATCACCCGGCTCGCCTACCGTGGCGGGGTGGCTTCCTCCCGACGACTCCGCGCCCTGATCACCAACGACGACGGCATCGACTCCCCCGGGCTGTGGACCCTGGCCGCCGCGGCCCGCGCCGCCGGGCTGGACGTCGTCGTCGGCGCCCCGCACGTCGACGCCAGCGGGGTGGGGGCGTCGGTGCTGGCGGTGCGCGAGCAGGGGCGGGTCCGGCTGCACCCGCACGAGCACCCGGAGCACCCCGGGATCCCGGCCTTCGCGGTGGAGGGCCACCCGGCGTTCATCGTGCACGCCGCCGGGCGCGGCTGGTTGGACCCGGAGCCGGACCTGGTGCTGTCCGGGGTGAACCTCGGCGCGAACACCGGGCACTCGGTGCTGCACTCCGGCACGGTCGGCGCCGCGCTCACCGCGTCGCTGCACGGCTGGCGGGCGCTGGCGGTGTCGCTGGACGTCGGCACCACCGTCCCCGAGCACCCGCACTGGGAGGCGGTGCGGCACGTGCTGCCGCCGGTGATCGACGCCCTGCTCGGCGCCGACGACGGCACGGTGCTGTCGCTGAACGTCCCCGACCGGCCCGTCGAGGAGGTGCGCGAGCTGCGCGAGGCGCGGCTGGCCCCGTTCGGGTCGGTCCAGTACCGGGTGGTCGAGAAGGAGGTCGACGGCGGGGGCCGGGCGCTGCACGCGGCGCTGCACGAGAACGGCCGCATCGAGCCGGGCACCGACATCGCCCTGCTCGCCGAGGGTCACCCGACCCTGACCCGACTCCGCTCGGTGGACGAGCTGCCCGGCGTCCTGGACACCGTCCCGGTCCAGCCGGTGCCGGCCGGATCTCAGCCTCTGCGGACGCGGTAGCGCAGGTGCGTCACGCCGGTGCCGGGGGTGATCTCGGGGCCGTCGAGCAGCAGCGGTGCGTCGGCGCCCAGGTCGGGGAAGAACGCCTTGCCCGCGCCGAGGTACACCGGCACGAGCGAGAGCCACACCTCGTCGAGCAGCCCGGCGGCGAGCGCCTGGCGAGCGACCTGCCCGGCGTTCAGGCCGATCTCCTTGCCCCCGGCCAGGTCGCGCGCGGTGCCGACGGCCTCCTCGATCCCCCCGCTCACGAAGTGGAACTGCGCCGACGGCGCCTCGGCGGGCGGGTTGCGGGTGAGGACGACGACGGGGCAGCCCATCGGGTGGGTGCCGCCCCACGCCCCCGTGAAGTCGTAGAGGTGCCGGCCGACGACGATGGCGCCGGTCCGGGCGACCAGCGCGCGCTGGAAATCGGCGTTGTCGGGTGTCATCCGCAGCGTGATCTCCGGGTGCGCGGTCGGCACCTCGACGTCGCCGCTGCCCATGTACGCGAACAGGTGCTCGAACCCGGACTCCTCGGGACCGGCGATGTAGCCGTCGAGCGAGACGCTGGCTCCGGTGCTGACGATGCTGCTCATGGTGGGCGCTCCCCCGTCTGCCGCGCCCGGTGCGCGGCCCCACCGGTATGACGTCGGCGGCGCCGGTTGCTCATCGGTACCGGACCGCCGAGCCGGTCAGTGCTCGTCGGCGCCGGTGAGTTCGAGTTCCAGGCGGTCGGCGATGTCGACGACGACGCGGAAGGCGCGGTCGAAGCCGTTCAGCGCGGTGTCGCCGAGCGGGATCGAGTGCCGGAACAGCGCCAGCCCCTTCTCGTCGATGACGCCGCCGACGGCCGACTCGCCGGCCCGCACCAGCAGCGTGGGCAGATCGATCTCGGCGGTGCGCCCGACCGGCGAGGTGATCTGCGCCCACGGGTGGCCGTCCTCGCCGGTCACCAGCCGGACCGCGACGATCTGGGTGCGGTCCCCGGTGGTCGGCAGGTTGAACCACAGCTCGCCCTCGGCGGACCGCATGATCTCGTAGCGGACCCGCACGAAGGACCCCAGGTCGTCCCAGCTGGCCACGGTCTCACCTTCCCTCGGATGGTCAGCCGGACCGTACCGCGATCACCGGGCGGCCGGGATGCGGGTGAGCACCCCGGGTCTCAGAGCCCCAGCTGGCGGGCGATCAGCATCCGCTGCACCTCCGAGGTGCCCTCGCCGAT
Source organism: Pseudonocardia sp. (assembly GCA_035645455.1). Taxonomy (GTDB): domain Bacteria; phylum Actinomycetota; class Actinomycetes; order Mycobacteriales; family Pseudonocardiaceae; genus Pseudonocardia. The sequence goes on along the minus strand of DASQMQ010000653.1, from coordinate 4,630 downwards.
CTCCAGGATCTTGGCGTCCCGGTAGAACCGCCCGACCGGGTACTCGTTCATGAACCCGTAGCCCCCGAAGACCTGGGTGGCGTCGCGGGCGTTGTCCATCGCCGCGTTCGAGGAGACCAGCTTGGCGATCGCGGCCTCCTTCTTGAACGGCTCGCCGCGCAGCATCTTCGCCGCCGCGGCGTAGTAGGCCAGCCGGGCGGTGTGCGCCCGCGCCTCCATGTCGGCGATCTTGAACTGGATGGCCTGGTAGCTGCCGATCTTGTGGCCGAACGCCTCGCGCTCGTGGGCGTAGCGCACCGACTCGTCCACGCAGCCCTGGGCCAGCCCGACCGAGAGCGCGGCGATGGCCACCCGGCCCTCGTCCAGGATGGACAGGAACTGGGCGTAGCCGCGGCCCCGCTCGCCGAGCAGGTTCGCGGCCGGCACCCGGACGTCGTCGAAGAACAGCTCGCGGGTGTCCGAGGCGCTCCAGCCGACCTTGGAGTACTTCTCCGACACCGAGAACCCGGGCGTGCCGGCCGGCACCAGGATCGCCGAGATGTCCTTGTGCCCGTCCGACCTGGTACCGGTGACCGCGGTGACGGTCACCACGCTGGTGATGTCGGTGCCGGAGTTGGTGATGAACGCCTTCGACCCGTTGATCACCCACTCGTCGCCGTCCAGCCGCGCGGTGGTGCGGGTCGCGCCGGCGTCCGAGCCGCCGCCGGGCTCGGTGAGCCCGAACGCGCCGAGCCGCTCACCGGCCGTCATCGCCGGCAGCCACGCCCGCTTCTGCTCCTCGGTGCCGAACCGGTAGATCGGCATGGCGCCCAGCGAGACCCCGGCCTCCAGGGTGATCGCCACCGACGAGTCGACCCTGGCCAGCTCCTCCAGGGCCAGGCAGAGCGCGAAGTAGTCGCCGCCCATGCCGCCGTACTCCTCGCCGATCGGCAGCCCGAACAGGCCCATCGCGCCCATCTGGGCGACCAGGTCGTAGGGGAACTCGCCGCGCTCGTAGAGCTCCCCGATGACCGGGGCCACCTCCTTGCGGGCGAACCCCTCCACGGTCGCCCGCAGCGCCTCGTGCTCCTCGCTCAGCCTCAGGTCCATGATCATCCTTCGTCGCCGGCGGGCTCGACGACCACCAGCACCTCGTCGCGCGCCACGGTCCCGCCGACCGTCGCGGGCAGTTCCCGGACCACCCCGTCGACCGGGGCGGTGAGCACGTGCTCCATCTTCATGGCCTCGACGACCACCAGCCGGTCGCCGGCCGACACCGGCTGCCCGACGACCACCTCGACGACGGTCACGGTGCCCGGCATCGGCGACCGGACCGGCCCGGCGGCACCCGCCTCGGCCGGGTCGGTCGCGTCCAGCGGGGAGTGCTCGCGCACCGCCCAGGCCGCGCCCTCCCGGCCCAGCCACAGCACCTCGCCGTCCCGGGCGCAGGTGTAGTGCCTGGCCAGGCCGTCGACGGCAACGACGAGCCGGTCGCCGTCGAGCGAGCCGGAGCAGTGTCGCGCCGGCCCGTCGCCGACCTGGCAGAGCGCGTCCGCGGCCCGGCCGCGCACCCGCACGGTGACCGGGTCGCGCCCGGCCACGGCCATCTGCCAGCCCACCCAGGCCGGCTCGCCGACCCGCCACCCGCCCGGCACGTCGAACGGGTCGACGACCGGACCGGCCGGTTCCAGCTCCAGCAGGCTGTGCACGGCCGCGGCGATCAGCACGTCCTCGGGCAGCGAACCGGCCGCCCAGGTCGCGACGCGGCGGCCGACCAGGCCGGTGTCCAGCCGGCCGGCCCGCACGTCGGGGTCGGCCAGCAGGGCGCGCAGGAACGCGATGTTGGTCCCGACGCCGAGCAGCACGGTGTCGCGCAGGGCGACGTCGAGGCGGCGCAGCGCCGTCCCCCGGTCCGGGCCCCAGGCGACGACCTTGGCCAGCATCGGGTCGTAGTCGCTGCCGACCACGGTGCCGTCGGCGACGCCGGAGTCGACCCGGACGCCGGTGGGCTCGCGCAGCGCGAGGATCCGCCCGCCGGTGGGCAGGAACCCGGCGGCCGGGTCCTCGGCGTAGATCCGCGCCTCGACCGCGTGCCCGCGGGCCCGGGTGCGGGCCGGCCACGGCCGCTCCTCGCCGGCCGCGACCCGCAGCTGCAGCTCGACCAGGTCGACGTCGTAGACCTCCTCGGTCACCGGGTGCTCGACCTGCAGGCGGGTGTTCATCTCCATGAAGAAGAACTGGTCGGGCTCGTCGGCGCCGACGATGAACTCCACCGTGCCCGCGCCGACGTAGCCGACCGCCCGGGCGGCCTCCACCGCCGCGGTGCCCATCCGCTCCCGCTGCGCGTCGGTCAGCAGCGCCGACGGCGCCTCCTCGACGATCTTCTGGTGGCGCCGCTGCAGGCTGCACTCGCGCTCGCCCAGGTGCACGACGCTGCCGTGGGCGTCCGCCAGCACCTGCACCTCGATGTGCCGCGGGGTGGTGATCAGCCGCTCGGCCAGCAGGGTGTCGTCGCCGAACGCGCCGCGCGCCTCCCGGCGGGCGCTCGCGATGGCCGCGCGCAACTCGTCCGGGCCGTGCACCTCGCGCATGCCCTTGCCGCCGCCACCCGCCGACGGCTTGAGCAGCACCGGGTAGCCGACCTGCTCGACGGCCAGGGCCAGCTCGTCGTCGGTGAGCCCGGCGCCGTCCGAGCCGGGGACGACGGGCACCCCGGCCTTGGCGACCGTGGCCTTCGCCGCGATCTTGTCGCCCATCGCCTCGATCGCCGACGCCGGCGGGCCGACGAACACGATCCCGGCCTCGGCGCAGGCCGCGGCGAACGCGGTGTTCTCGGAGAGGAACCCGTAGCCGGGGTGGATCGCCTGCGCGCCGGTCGCCCGGGCGGCCTCGACGATCCGCTCCGCGGACAGGTAGCTCTGCGCGGCCGGGGCCGGGCCGATCCGCACCGCGAGGTCGGCCAGCGCGACGTGCGGGGCCCGGGCGTCGGCGTCGGAGTGCACGGCGACGCTGCGGATCCCCATCCGCCGCAGGGTGCGGATGACCCGCACCGCGATCTCGCCCCGGTTCGCCACGAGCACGGTGTCAAACACCGGCCCCTCCCCTCTGCTGCGGTTCAGGAAGGCCACCTTCATGACCCTGCGGGTTCAGGAAGGCCACCTTCAGGTCCTGTGAGGTCAGGAAGGTGGCCTTCCTGACCCTCGAGGTCCATGAAGGGAGCCTTCCTGAACCCGAGGGCGGGACAGGGCAGCTGCAGGTGGGCATCGGGGTCACATCCGGAAGACGCCGAAGGCGGGGGCGGCGAGCGGCGCGTTGGCGGCGGCGGACAGGGCCAGTCCGAGCACGGTGCGGGTGTCGGCGGGGTCGATGACGCCGTCGTCCCAGAGCCGGGCGGTGGAGTAGTAGGGGTGGCCCTGGGTCTCGTACTGGGCGCGGATCGCGTCCGGATCGGCACCGGAACCGACCGTGGACAGCACGGTCGCGGCCTGCTCGCCGCCCATCACCGAGATCCGCGCGTTCGGCCACATGAACAGGAACCGCGGCGAGTACGCCCGCCCGCACATCGAGTAGTTCCCGGCGCCGAACGAGCCGCCGATGATCACCGTCAGCTTCGGCACCCGGGTGCTGGCCACCGCGGTGACCATCTTGGCGCCGTTCTTGGCGATGCCACCGGCCTCGTACTCGCGCCCGACCATGAACCCGGAGATGTTCTGCAGGAACACCAACGGGATCCCGCGCTGGTCGCACAGCTCGATGAAGTGCGCGCCCTTGAGCGCCGACTCGGAGAACAGGATGCCGTTGTTGGCCACGATCCCGACCGGGTGGCCGTGGATCCGGGCGAACGCGGTGACCAGCGTCGTGCCGTACTCGGACTTGAACTCCTGCAGCCGCGACCCGTCCACGACCCGCCGGATCACCTCGCGGACGTCGTAGGGGGTGCGCGAGTCCGTCGGGACGACGTCGTACACCGAGGCCGGGTCCTCCAGCGGCGCCTCGGTGGGCAGGACGTCCCACGGGCGGGGCGGGCGCGGCCCCAGCGTGCCGACGATCCCGCGGACGATCCGCAGCGCGTGCGCGTCGTCGGCGGCCAGGTGGTCGGTGACCCCGGAGACCCGCGAGTGCAGCTCGCCACCGCCCAGTTCCTCGGCCGTGACGACCTCACCGGTGGCCGCCTTCACCAGCGGCGGGCCGCCGAGGAAGATCGTCCCCTGGTTCCGGACGATCACCGCCTCGTCGCTCATCGCCGGCACGTACGCACCGCCCGCGGTGCACGAACCCAGGACCGCGGCGATCTGCGGGATGCCCGACCCGGACATGGTGGCCTGGTTGTAGAAGATCCGGCCGAAGTGCTCGCGGTCGGGGAAGACGTCGTCCTGCTCGGGGAGGTACGCGCCCCCGGAGTCGACCAGGTAGAGGCAGGGCAGCCGGTTGTGCAGGGCCACCTCCTGCGCACGCAGGTGCTTCTTGACCGTCATCGGGTAGTAGGTGCCGCCCTTGACGGTGGCGTCGTTGGCGACGATCACGCACTCCCGCCCGGCCACCCGGCCGACCCCGGTGATCATCCCGGCGCCGGGGGCGTCGCCGCCGTACATGCCGTGCGCGGCCAGCGGGGACAGCTCCAGGAACGGCGAGGACGGGTCGACCAGCTGGT
>DASQMQ010000652.1:0-6263 GCA_035645455.1 Pseudonocardia sp. | reverse complement strand
AGGTCGAGACCAGCCAGACCCCGGACGTGCCGGTCGAGCCGACTCCCGACGGCGACGCCGGGAGCGGCGCCGAGCCCGCTCCCGGTGGCAGCGGCGGCGACAGCGACAGTGGCGGCGGCAGCGGCGGCGACGGCGGCAGTGGCGGCGGCAGCGGCGGAAGCGGCGGCAAGCCCGCCGGTGGTGGCCGGGGTGGCGGCGTGCCGCCGGCCCCACCGCCCGTCGCGCCGACGACGGTCCCGGCACCGCCGACCACCCAGCCGGCACCGACCACCGACGCGCCGGAGCCCGCGCCGGGTACTACCGGGGCCACCGCCCCCGGGTCCCCGCCCGCGACGGTCCCCGCGGCCTGAGCCACCCGGCGGCCGGGGCTCAGGTTCCGGCCGCCGACGACCGATGGACGGTCGGGTGCACGTCGCACCCGACCCAGGAGAGGATGTTCTTCACGTGGTGCGCATGGGAGCGGCGATCATCGCTCTGGAAGTCGCGGCGCTGGTCGTCGCCTACCTGGCGTTCGACCTGATCGCCCTGTTGGTCGGGGCCCCGGTGCTGATGGTCACCGGGCTGGTGCTGCTGGTGGTGATCGCCTCCGAGGCGCCGCGGCGGCGGCTGCGCGAGCAGCGGGCCACCCGGTTCGACCCGCAGGCACCCCAGCCCGGCGGGCTGATGAGCGGCTTCTTCGAGGTGCCCCGGGCCCGGACCGCCACCGACGGCTCCCCGGCTCCCGGGGCCCCCACCCGGCGCTGACCCCCGCCCCCGGCCCGGTGAGCACCCGGGGATCGCCCGATCCGGGGTCGCCCGGGACGGTGGCCGTCGGCGACGCGCCGGGCCCGGCGGGCCCCGCGCGGCGGCCGGCCCGGTTCGGACGGCATGCTGATCGGCGTGGTCGTCGGAATCCTCCTGGCGACCGTCGCGATGGTCCTCTACAGCGGCGGTGCCCTGCTGCAGGCCGAGGGCACCCGTCGGGCCACCCGGCGCCGCCCGGTCGCGATCCAGCCGCGCTACCTGATCGGGCTGTCGTTCGACTTCGCGGCCTGGCTCTGCGCCGCGGGTGCGCTGCGGGTGCTGCCGGTCTTCGCCGTGCAGGCGGTGGTCGGTGGCACGATCGCGCTGACCGCGGTGGCCGGGGCCTGGCTGGCCGGGGCCCGGATGCCGACCGTGATGCGGCTGGCCGTGGCCGGCTGCCTGGCCGGGCTGGTCCTGGTGGCCGCCAGCGCCGGGCCGGAGCAGCCGCCGGCCCGCCAGCAGGGCGTCGACCTGATCCTGCTGGTCGCGCTGCTGCTGCTGGCCGTCGCGGTGCTCGTGCTGCGCACGGGCAAGCGCGCCTGGCCGCTGGCCGCGGTCTCCGGCGTGGGTTTCGGCAGCATCGCGCTGTCCATCCGGGCCGCGCACGTGCAGACCGGCGACTCCCTGGACCCGATGCTGCTGATCACCCAGCCGGCCACCTACCTGATCGTCGGGTTCTGGATGGTCGGCATCATCGGGCACGTGGCCGCGCTCGGGCGCGGCGACGTCGGGGCGGTGACCGCGGTGTACACCGTGGCCCAGGTGCTGGTGCCCGGGCTGGTCGGGATCGTGCTGCTCGGCGACGCCGTGCGGCCGGGCTGGCTGTGGGTGCTGGTGCTGGGCCTGGTCGCCGCGCTGGTCTCGTCGGTGCTCATCGCCCGGCACCCGCCGCTGCGTCCGCCACGGGTGAGATGAGCGCGGCGTTCCTCGGCCCGGACGGTCGTAGTTCCGGTTCGTCCACGACGCGACGGCCGGCGTCGGCCAGGATGGCGCCGTGCCGACGTGGGACGACGTGGTCGAGATCGCCGGCGGGCTGCCCGAGGTCGGCGAGTCGACCTGGTTCCGGTCCCCGGCGCTGAAGGTGCGCGGCAAGGGCTTCGCCCGGCTGCGCACCGAGTCCGACGGACTGCTGGTGCTGATGTGCCGGCTGGACGAGAAGGCGGCGCTGCTGGCCTCCGGCGACCCGGCGTTCACCACCACCCCGCACTACGACGGGTACGGCGCGATCCTGGTGGACCTGGAGCGGATCGACCGGGAACGGCTCATCGAGCTGGTCGAGGACGCCTGGCGGGAGAAGGCCCCGGCCCGGCTGCGCTCGGCCTTCGACGCCGACCGCTGACTCAGCCGGGCTCGGGCCCGGCCGGCTGGGGCGGTGCCGGTCGGCTGCGCAGCACCACGGTCGTGCCCTCCGGGGTGCCGTCCACGGTCAGCTCGTCGGTGCAGCTGCGCATGATCAGCATGCCGTGCCCGCGGGTGCTGGCCGTGCTGACCGGCTCCCGCCAGGCCCCGTGGTCGGCGACCGCGAACTCGACCAGCCGGTACCCGTCGTCGGCCGTCGAGATCCGCACCAGCACCTCGACCCGCTCGCCGCTCTCCAGCACGTCCGGGGCCACCCGGTAGCCGTGCTCGACGCTGTTGCTCACCGCCTCGCTGACCGCCAGCACCAGCTCGTCGACCTGCGCGGGGGGCCACCGGTGGGCCCGCAGCCAGCTCTCCACCCGGTCCCGGGCGATCGACGGCGCGACCCAGTTCGCGTCCAGGACCAGGTGCACGGCCGTGCCGACCGCCCCGCTCCCGAGCGCGGACCGGACCGGCCGGACCGGCCGGTCGTGCTGATCGGATGGCGGGGGCACGGGGGGAGTGTGGACCTTCCGGCTCGGCGGGGCGAACGGGGACCTCGACTCAGAGCGGGGGTTCCCCGCCCCGCAGGGCCTCGTCCACCTCGTGGTAGAGCGCCAGGACGTTGTCCAGGCCGACGATCTCGATCGGCCGGATGACCGGCCGCGAGTGGTCGACGACCACCCGCAGCGGCTGGCGCTGCCGCCGGTCGGCCTCGGACGCGCCGTCGAACAGCGCGCGCAGACCGGGCGAGCCCAGGAAACCGACCGTGGACAGGTCCAGGATCAGCACCCGCCCGTCCAGCCGGTCGAACGCGTCGTCGATCGCGGTGCGCAGCCGGGGCGCGGTCAGCCCGTCCACCGCACCGTCGACGGCCAGCACCACCGCGCCGTCCCGCTCGATCGACCGCACGCTCATCAGCTGCTCGCGGGCCGGGTGTCGGGCCGCGAGCTCACCGCCGTCGGATGTGCGCTCGTCACCGGCAGGCTTCACGGCGCGGACCCTAGCGGACGTGCTGGTGGGAGCGGTTGCGGATCCGGCGGTCGGGCTCGGTGACCCACCCGGGCGGGTGTGCCGGGTTCACCGTGACGGCGGGTCCTCGGGGCGGCGGTAGCGCTCGGCGTAGCGACGCTCCTCGGCCGCGCGCTGGTCGGCACCCGCGGCGCCGCGGACCTCCTGAACCAGCCCGCGCGGGTAGCCGGCCTTGATCGCCCGGTGCTCGGTCGTCTCGTAGAGGTAGGCGACGGCGTAGATCATGCCGACGGCCCAGCCGCCGGCCACCGCCATCACCCGCACCCACGGCTCGCCGGGCAGCACCGCGGCCAGCACCAGCGCGAACGGGAGCACCTGCACGGTCGAGCGGAGCAGCTGGCGCAGCGCCCAGGTCCGCGTGGTCAGGTCGTGCAGCACCCACTCGCGGTGCTCGGGCGGGAGGCCCCGGCCGAAGGCGTACAGCAGCCAGCGGACCGGTCCGGGCCGCCGCCGGGCTCCCAGCTCCATGAGCACCCCAACACTTTGTGCACCAATCATGACGGCACCAAGAGTACGTTCGATCGGTGCCCGACAGAACCGGTGGTGACCCGGCCGACCCGGCCGCGGTCGTCGACCCGCTCCAGCTCGACCGGCAGGTCTGCTTCGCGCTGTCGGTGGCCGCGCGCACGGTCGTCGCGCTCTACCGACCGGTGCTGGAGCCGATGGGCCTGACCCACCCGCAGTACCTGGTCATGCTGGCGCTCTGGGAGCGCTCGCCGCGCTCGGTCAAGGACCTCAGCGCCGCGCTGGCCCTCGACCCGGGCACCCTGTCACCCCTGCTCAAGCGGTTGGAGGCGGCGGGACTCCTGACCCGCGGCCGGGACCGGTCCGACGAACGGGTGCTCGCGGTGACGCTCACCGAGGCGGGCTCGCGGTTGCGCGCCGAGGCCGAGCACGTGCCACCGGCCATCGTGCAGCGGCTGGGCATGGAGCTCGCCGAGCTGGAGGACCTGCACGGCGCCCTGACCCGGGTCATCGCGGCCGCCCGCGCGGTTCCCGGGACGCCGGCCTGACCCGACCGGCACACGCTGCGCGTCCTCGGCCACGCGATCGGCCGGATCCTCGGCGCGGCCGGCCCGACCGCGGCGAGCCTGAGCGATGTCTCCCGTCGTCAGCTCGCCCAGGCCGTGGGGGTGCACCACCAGACGGTCGGCTACCTCGAACGCGGCGAGTGCAGCCCGAGCCCGCACCTCGCCCTGCGGATCGCCGGGTTCGTCGAGGTCCCGGTGGAGGTCGTGTTCTCCGCCCCGCCGTTCCCCCGGATCGGCGGCCGGGCCGGGTGAGCCGATCATCCCGGGCTGCCGCCCGCCTCGAACACGACGGCCGCGCCCAGGGCCGCACCCGCGGGGACGAACGGGTGCCCGTCCGCGGTGGTCCGCAGCGGGAAGCCGGCCCCCTCCAGGAACGCCCGGGTGCGCTCCGGATCCGCGACGAGGACCGAGCAGCCGACGAACGCCGGGAGCGCGACCGGCCGCTCGCCGGGCAGCAGCGCGTCCAGGTCCGAGCCCGCCACGAGCACGATCCGGCCGCGGTCCAGGTCGAAGACGTGGGCGGGGCCGTCCCGGCGTGACGGGCGGCGGAGGTAGCGTGCGTAGCGCGCGCGGTACTCGTCCAGGTCGGCGTCCGGGACGCAGAGCAGCGCGGCGGCCAGGCCGCACGCGCCGTTGGGGTGGTGGAGCTGGGCGGGCTCGTGGGCGTGCGCGGGCAGCGGCTCCGCCAGCGCCAACCGGCCCTCGGGCGTCCGCCCCGCCGCGCCGTCGATCTCCACGACGCCGAGCGGGACGTCCCCGCCGCCGCCCGGCCGGCGCAACCGCAGGACCCCGCCGTGCGGCACGCCGTCGGCGGTCAGCCGCCCGGCCGCGACGTCCGCGTCGGGGGTCTCCAGGACCAGGATGTGCAGGCCGGGGAACCGGGCCAGGGCGGCGGCGATCCGGTCGGCGACGGCCAGGACACCCTCGACGACGCGGTCGAGCCGGTCCGGTGGCGCCTCCAGGGGCACCGCCGTCGCGCCCGGTGGCAGCTCCGTCCCGGCCACCGCGACGATCTCGACGAAGGCCGCCGGGAACGCCACGTGGGTGTTGCCCGCGCCGACCGGCCGCGCCGGCGATCCCGGTCCGGTGCCGGGGAGGGTCGGGAAGGTGGGCGGCGGAACCCGGAAACCCATCCGTCGGTACAGCGCCAGCGCCCTCGGCAGGTCGTCCACGACGAGTCCCACGTGGTGGAGCCCGGTCACGTCACGGTTCATGGAAGTAGACTGTCAGATGACAATTCACTTTCACAATGGTTCGGACTACCGTGGCGCGGTGGGCAACGAGGGGGCACCGACCGGGCTGCGGGAGCGCAAGAAGGCCAGGACGCGCACGGCCATCCAGCGCCACGCGCTGCGCCTGTTCGGCGAGCAGGGCTACCAGGCGACCACCGTCGAGCAGGTGGCGGCGGCGGCCGAGGTGTCGATGAGCACCGTCTTCCGCTACTTCCCGACCAAGGAGGACCTGCTCGTCCTGGACGGCTACCACTCGCTCGCGACCTCCGTCGCCGAGGCGTTCCGGCGCCAGCCCGCCGACCTGGGCCCCGTCGGGGCGCTGCGCGGGGCCCTCCGGGTGGCCTTCGCCGGGTTGTCCCCGGAGGACCGCGCGGCGCGCTGGGAGCGCGACGTGCTGGTGCTGCGGGTGCCCGAGCTGCTGTCGGCCAACCTCGGCCTGCTCGGCCGCATCCTGGACCGGGTGGGCGAGCTGGTCGCCGCCCGCACCGGCCACGCCCCCGGTGACCCCGCGGTGCGCACCTTCACCGGTGCGCTGCTGGGGATCGGCGTCCGGCTGCTGCTCGACGTGGCCGGCGACCCCGACCGGGATCCGATGGCCGACCTGGACGAGGCGCTCACCCTCCTGGAGGACGGCCTGCCGCTGGGCCGGGGAGCAGAACCCGCGTAGTCAGCCGGGGATCGCTGCTGGGGCGACTGGGACTGGCGCGTGATCATTCTGGTCGAGGTTTGCTCTCGGTGAACAACGCTGCTCCGGGCGAACACGGTCGGTCGAGGCGTGCACAGCAGGCGAGGGCGTCGGCACGATCCCGTCAACAGGTCGTCCGGACAGCTGGGGGTTCATGTCGAT
>DASQMQ010000651.1:0-1754 GCA_035645455.1 Pseudonocardia sp. | reverse complement strand
CTCGAGGTTGACGGTATCCCCCGGCTCGCGGAAGCCGAGTGTGGTGTGCTCCAGGGTCGTCGGGATCAGGGCCACGGTGAAGGTGTCCTCGGTCACCCCGGCCACGGTCAGCGACACCCCGTCCACCGCGATCGAGCCCTTCAGCGCCACGTACCGGGCCAGGTCGGCGGGCAGCGCGAACAGCAGTTCGTCGCTGCGCTCGCCGGGGGTCCGGGTGAGCAGGGTCGCCACGCCGTCCACGTGGCCCTGCACGATGTGCCCGCCGAGCCGCCCGCCCACGGCCACCGCGCGCTCCAGGTTCACCCGGGCGCCGGGCGCGGCCGCGGACAGGCTGGAGCGCTTGAGCGTCTCCGGCACCAGCTCCACGGTGAAGGTGCCGGGTACGCCGTCCATGGCGCTGCCGTCCGGATCGACGACGGTCAGGCAGACGCCGTTGACCGCGATCGAGTCGCCGTGGCGGGCGTCGGCGGTGACCGTCGGTCCGCGCACCGTGAGCACCACCACCTCGGCGCTCTCCCGCACCGACAGCACCTCGCCGATCTCCTCGACGATCCCGGTGAACACTACGACCCCTCCTCCCGCCGGCCGGTCCGGCCGGGCAGTACTGCTCTGGACACCGCTGTTCTGGGCGCCGCTGCTCTGGACACCACTGCTCTGGACACCGCACCCGGAACGACCCACCGGGAGCCACGTTCGGTACCGGCGCCGGCGCCGCGCGGCCCGGCGGCCGGCCGGGCGAGGCCGGTCACGGTGCCCACCGGCGGTGCGGCGAGGCGCTCTCGACCTGCTTGCGCAGGGCCCGCACGGCGGCCTCCGGCCGGTCCGCGCCGTAGACCGCGGACCCGGCCACGAAGCAGTCCACCCCGGCCTCGGCGGCGGCGGCGATGGTGTCCTCGTTGATCCCGCCGTCGATCTCGACCAGCAGGGTCAGGTGCCCGGTGTCCACCAGGCGCCGCGCGGTGCGCACCTTGTCCAGCACCTCGGGCCGGAACTCCTGGCCGCCGAAGCCGGGCTCCACGCTCATCACCAGCAGCGTGTCGTAGTGGCGCAGGACGTCCAGGTACGGCTCCAGCGGGGTGTCCGGCTTGACCGACAGGCCGGCCCGGGCCCCGGCCGCGCGCAGGTCCTTGGCCAGCGCGACCGGGTCCCCGGCCGCCTCGACGTGCACGGTGACGTTGTGCGCGCCGGCCTCCGCGTAGCCCACCGCCCAGCGGTCCGGGTCGTCGATCATCAGGTGGCAGTCCAGCGGCACGGCGGAAGCCGCCTGCAGCGCCTCCACCACCGGCAGCCCGATGGTCAGGTTCGGCACGAAGTGCCCGTCCATGACGTCGACGTGCAGCCAGTCCGCGCCCTCGCCGGGGCGGCCGGCCACCGCGGCGGCCGCCTCGGCGAGTCGGGCGAAGTCGGCCGCGAGGATGCTCGGAGCGATCATCGGGTGCACCCCCCGAGGGTACGCCGGGCCCGGTCCCGACCGGTTGCGCACGCCCGGTGCCGTCGGTGGTGCGCGGTCCGCCGGGGTCGTGCCGGACCGGTCCGCCGATCAGACCGCCGCCGGGCCCACCGACGGCACCGCCCGGCCTCGTCGCGCCGCCGGCCGGGGCCCGCCGCCGGGGGTGCGGTGGCGCGCGGCGGCTGCGCGGATCCCGGCTGATCGGCGTCGATCAGACGGTGCGCCGCAGCAGGGCCAGGAACATGGCGTCGGTGCCGTGCCGGTGCGGCCACAGCTGCACGGTGGGCCCGTCACCCAGTCCCGG
>DASQMQ010000650.1:0-4339 GCA_035645455.1 Pseudonocardia sp. | reverse complement strand
GACGCCGGCGCCCGGCCCGCCGGTCCCGACGCGGCCCGCCCCGAACCCCCCGCCGAGCAGCGCCGCGACCGCCCGGCCGGCCCCGAGCAGCCCACCTCGGCGTGGGACGGCCGCCGCCCGGAGCAGTCGGGTCCGTCCCGGCCATGGGAGCCGGAGCGCGACCCGTCCCGGAACCGGGACGCCGGGTCGCCCGATTCCCAGCCCACCGGCCAGTGGAGCCCCGTCGCGGGCCCGCAGCGGGCCGACCGCGGCCAGCCGCCGCGGGCGTTCCCGCCCGGCCCGGAGCTCGGCCGGTCGACCCCGCCGCACGCGCAGTCCCCGCACGCGGGCTCGGCCCCGCTGCCGGGCTCGGCGCTGCCCGGCCCGCTGTTCGGCGGGCCCGGCGCGGCGCCACCCGGCCGCTCGCCGTTCGACCAGCCCACCGGGCTGGCCCCGGTGTTCGGCCGGCCCGGCGCGCCCGACCCCAACCTGACCGGCCCGATCGACACGACCCGGCTGGAGGCGCTCGGCGCGGCCGAGGCCACCGCCCGGGTGCAGGACCCGCTGGGCCGCGCTCCCCGGCCGGCCGACCCGGACGACGGCCCGCCCACCGCGGTCGGCGTCCCGCCGACCGGCGCCGAGGACTGGCACCGCTCGCGCACCGGCCGACCGGACCCGGCGGCCGACGAAGGCCCGCCCACCGAGGCCGCCGCACCGATGGACTTCGAGGACTTCGACCGGCACCCGGCCGGCCTCGGCCCGCCCGACGAGGACCGCGGCGACGTCGGCCAGGACGTCGCCGTCCCGGGCCGCACCGGGTCGACCGCGGCCGGCTCGGACGGCGGCCCGGCCGATCCGGACGACGAGCCGGAGTCGGCCGTCCGGTCCTGGGTGCCGGTGCTCGCCCAGTGGATCATCGGAGCGGTCGGCGGCGCTGCCCTCTGGGTGGGCTTCCGCTACCTGTGGAGCAGCCTGCTGGTGGTGGCCATCGCGGCCGCCGTGCTGGTCATCGCGGGTCTGGTGGTCGTGGTGCGGACCCTGCTGCGCAACAACGACCTGCACACCACGCTGGCCGCGGTGGCGGTCGGGGTCCTGCTGACCGTGTCGCCCGCCGTCCTCGTCCTGCTGGGCAGATGAGCACCGCCGCTCCGCCCGTCGCGCTCTCGACGGCCTCGGTCTACCCCGAGCCGACGCCGGCGGGGTTCGAGCTGGCTGCCGAACTCGGCTACGACGGCGTCGAGCTGATGGTCTGGAACGACCCGGTCAGCCAGGACCTGGCCGCGGTGTCCCGGCTGGTCGACCGGTTCGGCGTGCCGGTGCTGGCGGTGCACGCGCCCTGCCTGGCGGTCACCCAGCGGGTCTGGGACCGCGACCCGATCGGCCGCATCCGGCGGTCGGTGCAGGCGGCGTCGCAGTGGGGCGCGCGCACCGTGGTCCTGCACCCACCGTTCCGCTGGCAGCGGCGCTACGCCGCGCGGTTCGCCGAGGAGGTGGCCCGGGCCGGCGAGCACGCCGGGGTCGCGCTGGCGGTGGAGAACATGTTCCCGGTGACCAGGGCCGGGGTGCGCAGCGTGCCCTACAGCCCCGGCTGGGACCCGACCGACGTCGGCCACGACCACTACACGCTGGACCTGTCGCACACCGCGGCGGCCGGCGCCGACCCGCTGGCCCTGCTCGACCGGATGGGCACCGGGCTGCGTCACCTGCACCTGGCCGACGGCAGCGGCGCCGCCCGCGACGAGCACCTGGTGCCGGGGCGCGGGGCCCAGCCGTGCGCGGAGGTGTGCGAGCGGATCGCCGACAGCGGCTTCGCCGAGGCCGGCGGGATCGTCGTGGCCGAGGTCTCCACCCGGCGCTGCCGCACCCGCTACGAGCGCGCCGCCCTGCTGGCCGAGTCGCTGCTGTTCGCCCGCCTGCACCTGCAGCCCGGCGCGCCGCTGGACCGGCCGCGGTCGGCTCCGGTGATCAACGTCTGACCGCCCGGTCGGCGACCCGGATCACACCCGGTTCCGCCGACGGGTGTGGCGGTGATACCGATGGTCCATGCACAGCCGATCCGTGCCGCCGCCCGCCGCGGCGGACCGATGACCGCCGACGCCCGGGTGGACGGGCCGACCGCCACCCCGTTCCGGGACTCGATCGGCGTCGAGCCGCTGGGGGGTGGCCGCTACGCCGCCGACCTGGGCCGGCACTGGACGGTGGGGCCGAAGGCGCACGGCGGGCTGCTGATGGTGCTGATGGCCCGGGCCGGGCTGGCCGAGCTGGACCGGGCCGCGCCCGGGGTGGCGCCGGACCCGCTCGCGGTGGCCGCCGATTTCCTGCGCGCCCCCGACCTCGGGCCGGTGGAGCTGCGCGCCGAGGTGCTCAAGGCCGGTCGCACGGTGTCGGTGGCCGCGGTGCGGCTGCTCCAGGACGACGAGCTCATGCTGGCCGCCACGCTGACGGCCGGCCGGCTGCCCGACGCCGAGCCGTCCTGGACCGACCTGCCGGAGCTGCCCGCCGAGCCGCCGGAGTCCGCCCGCAACGCCGCGCTCGGCCGCTCCGCGACCGGCCTGGCCGGGGTGTGCGACCTCTGGTTCGATCCGTCGTCCATGGCCTTCACCCGCGGCGAGCAGGGTCCGCCGGTGCTGCGCGGCTGGGTGCGCCCGCACGGCGAGCCGGCCGACGCGCTGTTCGCGCTGCTGGCCGGGGACATCCTGCCGCCGACGGTGTTCAACCTCGGCTCGGGCATCGGCTGGGCCCCGACCGTCCAGCTCACCGGCCTGCTGCGGGCCCACCCGGCGCCCGGCTGGCTGCGCCTGGAGGCCCGCTCGGCCAGCGTCACCCGCCCCTGGTTCGACGAGGACGTGCTGGTGATCGATTCGGCCGGCCGACTGGTCTGCCAGTCCCGCCAGCTCGCCCTCGCCCCCCGACCCCGACCGGGTGGGGGGTCGTAGGGTCGGGGGATGACGACGATCGCGGTGCTCGGGGCCGGGAAGATCGGGGAGGCGCTGCTGGCCGGGCTGCTGGCGGCCGGCCGGTCACCCGACGAGCTGCTGTTCACCGAGCGGCACCCGGCGCGGGCGGCCGAGCTGACCGGGCGGCACGGCGTGCGGGGCGTGGACGTGGCCACCGCGGCGGCCGGGTCGGAGATCGTCGTGGTGGCGGTCAAGCCGCAGGACATCACCCCGGTTCTGGCCGAGCTGGCACCCGCACTGCGGCCCGGCACCCTGGTGGTCTCGCTCTGCGCGGGGCTGCCGACCGCGCTGTTCGAGCGGTCGTTGCCGGCGGGCACCCCGGTGGTGCGGGTCATGCCGAACACCCCGATGCTGGTCGGCGAGGCGATGAGCGCGATCTCGCCCGGCACCCACGCCACCGACGACCAGCTGGCCGCGGTGGAGAAGCTGTTGACCTCGGTCGGCCGGGTGGTGCGGGTGCCGGAGTCCCAGCAGGACGCGGTCACCGCGCTCTCCGGTTCCGGACCGGCCTACTTCTTCTTCCTGGTCGAAGCCATGATCGACGCGGGGATCCTGCTCGGGTTGCCGCGCGGGGTGGCCGCCGACCTGATCGTGCAGTCGGCGTTCGGCGCGGCCCGGATGCTGCGCGAGTCCAGCGACCACCCGGTGCTGCTGCGCGAGGCGGTCACCTCCCCGGCCGGGACGACCATCGCGGCCATCCGGGAGCTGGAGCGGCACGGGGTGCGCGCCGCGCTGATCGACGCCATCGAGGCCGCGCGGGACCGCTCGGTCGAGCTCGGCCGACAGGCCTAGCACATCGCTACGCCGATCGTTTGTAAATCATCACCCGGACGCGCCGGATCGAATGGGCGCTATGGACTACTACTGGGTCAGTGGCGTCACATCGGCCCCGGTAGGCTCACCCGGAACATCGCCGGTCGGGAGCTCGGTCCGCCGGGCCGGGCCATCGCCGGTGCGTCCCAGGAAGGCGGTGATCGGGTGCCGTCCGAGCCTCCCGACATCCCCCTCGCCGACGTGCAGTTCCTGACGGTGGCCGAGGTCGCGGCGATGATGCGGGTCTCCAAGATGACCGTGTACCGGCTGGTGCACGCCGGTGGACTGCCGGCCGCGCGGGTCGGGCGCTCCTTCCGGGTGCCGCGCAGTGCGGTCGAGGAGTACCTGCGCAACGCCTACTTCGACGCCGGCTGAGCCCGGCGGGCGCCGCCCGTCGCGACCCGCCCGCCCGGTGCGGCCGGGTCGCCGCCGGACAGCCCGGGTAGACTGGGCCACCGGTCATCGTCCGGCCCGGCGCGTCGCGCCGCTCACGGCCGGACATCCCACCGCACGGCGGCCCTGGCGGGCCGCACCCCGACCAGGAAGGCCGACGCATGGGCTCAGTCATCAAGAAGCGCCGCAAGCGGATG
>DASQMQ010000649.1:0-4899 GCA_035645455.1 Pseudonocardia sp. | reverse complement strand
AGCGGCACCGAGACCAGGTTGCGGGTGGTCGGGCCGTCGGCCCGGTCGATGCCGGTGACCCGGATCGCGGTCTCGACGTTGGACAGGAAGTTCTCGTGGCTGGTCATGGCCCCCTTGGGGAAGCCGGTGGTGCCGCTGGTGTAGAAGATCGCCGCCAGGTCGCCGGGGCCGGCGTCGTCCACGGCGAGCGGCTCGCCGTCGGGCAGCGGCTCGCCGGGGCGCAGCACGACCGCCGAGCCCGAGTCCCGCAGTACGTAGTCGATCTCCGGTTCGGCGAACCGGGTGTTCACCGGCACCGCCACCGCCCCGGCGAGCTGGCTGCCCAGGAAGCCCAGCACCCAGTCCACGCCGGCCGGCAGCAGGTTGGCGACCCGGTCGCCGCGCCGCACGCCCGCGGCCACCAGCCCGCCGGCCACCCGCGCGCAGGCGTCCCACAGCTGTCGGTAGGTCAGCCGGGGGCCGCCGATCTCGACCAGCGCCTCGCCGTCGGGGTTGGCCTCCACGCTCGCGCGCAGCATGGTGACCAGCGACGACGGCAGGCCGGTGTAGTGGGCGACACCGCGCGCGTCGCGCTCGATGCCCGAGGTGTCGAACGGCGCCTCACCGCGGGGGAGCGGTTCGACCGCGCTCATGCGGCCGCGGGGGTGAAGTAGCGGCGCGGGTTGTCGACCATCATCGTGGTGATCTGCTCGTCGGACACCCCGGACTCGCGCAGCGCCGGCAGCACGTCGTCACCGATGTGCTGGAAGTGCCAGTTCGGCGCGGCCTGGGCGAGCGCGGCCTGACCGTCCTCGCCGGAGAAGAAGTCCATGTAGCAGGCCGCGTCGTGGGCCAGCACGATCCGGTCGGCGTAGCCCTGCGCGCACAGCGCGGCGATCGCGGCGACCCGCTGCGCGGTGGGCAGGAACAGGTCCAGCCCGAACCGGTCGCAGCCGATCGTGGCGCCCTGATCCATGATCCACTTCAGGTAGTCCAGGTCGTCGGAGTCCCCGGCGTGCCCGACCACCACTTTGGTGAGGTCGACGCCCTCGCGCTGGTAGAGGTCCAGGGCGAGCCGACCGGTCTGGTGCGCGGAGTTGGTGTGCACCGTGATCGGCACCCCGGTCTCCTGGTGGGTCCGGCAGATCGCCTGCTGCACCCGGGTCTGGTCCGGGGTCAGCCCGCGCTCCTCGACCACGCACTTGAGGAACGCCGCCTTGACCCCGGTGTCGCCGATGCCCTCGCGGATGTCCTTGACGAACATCTCGGTCATCAGCTCGGGCCCGCCGAGCAGCGTGTCCGGGCCGCGGTAGTGGAAGAAGTGCGGGATCTCGTCGAAGACGTAGAGCCCGGTCGCGGCCACGATGTTGATGTCGACCTCGGCGTTGATCCGGGCCACCCGCGGGATGTAGCGGCCCAGCCCGACCACGGTGGGGTCGACGATCGTGTCGACGCCGGACTCCTTGAGCCGGGTGAGCTTGGCGATCGCGTCGGCGACCCGTTCCTCCTCGTCCCAGTACTGGTCGCCGAAGTTCTGCAGGACGTCCGGGGTGAGCACGAAGACGTGCTCGTGCATCAGGGTGACGCCCAGCGCGTCCACCTCGACCGGACCCCGGACCGTCTCGACCGCCGTCATGCTGGCCTCCTCGTCGCCGACGTCGGTGTCGGCGCCGTGATCGTCGGTCGGCCCGCGGCCCGCGGTCAAGGGACGGCGGGGCTCCCGTCGGGACCGGTGTCGGGGAAGAGGTCGGCCGCCAGCTCGACGGCGCGCTGCATGACTCGCCGCTGCGACGCCGGCAGGCCCGCGCCCCAGTCGCTCATCGTCCGTTGGACCAGCGGATCCACCGCGCCGCGCCCGATCTCCAGACCCGCCTCGTGCTCGTCGCGGACCCGCTCGACGATGTCGCGGGCCATCCGCTCCACGGTCTCGTCGTCGGCGTCGACGTCGGCGAGCGCGTCGAACCGGGCGGCGAATTCGATGTGGTCCGGCCGCGCGGACTGCCGCGCGTAGATCGCCTCGTACTCGGCGACGACGGCGTCGGTGCGTTCCGGGTGCAGCGCCAGGTCCAGCAGCGTGAGCTCCTTGTCCTGGGCGATCGCCCGGGCCGGAGCCCCCTCGGCCGCGGCCTTGGCGAAGATCACCGCCAGCGGTTCGGGCAGCTCCGGGTCCGGGCTGCTGGCCCGCAGCTGCGCCAGCCGGGCCCGGTGTGCGGCGATCCGCTCGGCCTGCGCGGCCAGCTCGGCGTCCAGGGCGTCGAGCGCGTCGTGCAGGGCGGGTTCGGTGCCGTCGATCAGCTCGGCGATCCGGTCCAGCGGCAGCCCCATCTCGCGCAGCCGGCGGATCCGCAGCAGCCGGACCAGTGCCGCGGCGCGGTAGCGGCGGTAGCCCGAGGAATCCCGGTCGGGCTCGGGCAGCAGCCCGATGCGGTGGTAGTGGCGCACCGCGCGGACCGTGGTGCCGGCCAGCCGGGCCAGCTCACCGATCGTCAGCACCGGGGGCGACCTCCTGTCGTTCGAGCGTGCGCAGTGCCGGGGCCAGCAGCGTCGCTGCGGCGACCACCAGCCAGGCCCCGGCCATCAGCATGCCGGTCGTGGCCACCCCGACGCCCTCGATCAGCAGACCGGCGCCGAGCAGTCCGGCCGGGGCCACCGACAGCACCGCGGCGTTCTGCAGACCCATCACCCGGCCGCGGACGTCGTCCGGGATGCGCTCGACGACCAGCACCGAGGTCATCGCCGACAGCGGGCCCATGCCCAGCCCGACCAGGGCCGCCGCGGTCAGCAGCAGCGGGGTCGGGGGCAGCAGTGCCAGACCGACCATCCCGCCGGTGACGACGAGCAGGGCGAGCACGAACACGAGCCGGCGCGATGCGCGCGCCCCCAGCCCGGCGTACAGGCCGGCCCCGGCGATCCCGCCGACCGCGATCGCGGTGATCGTCAGACCGAGGGCCCCGGGCGCGTCCTGGGCCACCAGGTGCACCGGCAGCAGGAGGCCCTGCAGCGGCGCGATCACCGCGACCGCGCCCACCGAGACCAGGGTCACCGTGACCAGCAGCGGGTCCGCGCGCACCACCGCCCAGCCCGCCCCGATGTCGGAGAGCCTTCCCGAGCTACCGGTGGTGGACGCGCCGACACCGGCCGGCAGGGTCGCGGTCACCGCCGCGGCCAGCGCCGAGCACGCCGCCGTCGCCCAGAGCACGGTGACCGGGTCCACCAGCACCATCAGCCCGCCGGCCGCCGCCGGCCCGGCGATCAGCACAGCGCCGCTGATGCCCTCGCGCAGTCCGGCCAGCCGCTCCAGTGACACCCCGGCAGCCCGCGCGACGTCCGGGCCCAGCGCCTCGCGCGCGGTCATCCCGGGCACGTCGAACAGCGCCCCGGCCACGCCGAGCACGATGAACCAGGTCAGGGTCAGCCCGACCGAGGCGTCGACCAGCGGGAGCGCGGCGATCGAGGCCGCCGAGGCCAGGTCGGCCCCGACCGAGATGCGCCGCCGGCCCACCCGGTCGATCACCCAGCCGCCGATCACCGCGGCGGCCAGCACGGGCAGCGCCGCGGCCGCGGCGATCACCCCGGCGGCGGCGGCGTCGCCGGTGCGGACCAGCACCAGCCAGGGCAGCGCGACGGCGGCGACGGCGTTGCCGAACAGCGACAGCGCGTCGGCGAGCAGGTAGCGGATGACCATGGGGACAGCGTCGGACCCTGACCCGGCGTCAGGGTCAAGTCCCACCCTGCTGCGCCGCACCCTCGGCGGGTCGGATGACCTCGACCGGCTGGTCGAGCGGACTTGCCGGGGGGCGGATACTGCCTGCCGCGTCGCCGATCCGGCGATCAGGTTGTCCGGCTACCTCGACACCATGAACGAGAGCCTGTACGGCGCTGCCTCCCCCGCCGGTGACGGCTCGACGCTCAGGGACGGCAACGAGTACGACGCGGAGTTCGCCCCGCTCCGGCAGGCTTTCGTCGCCGCCGTACGAAGCGAACTGGTCGGTGCTTAGGGGCTGCCCGACTCGTCGCAGCCGATCGGATCGGTGCAGCCGACTGGTCGTGTTGCTCAGCACGGGGCCGACGATCAGCGGGGACCCCCCGAGGGGCAACTCGGTCAGGAGTTGCCGTAGACCCGGCTCGGGGTGACCAGCACGGCCGTGCGGCGCTCCTCGCGCATCACCCGGTCGTAGGCGTCCCAGTCGTCGTGGGTGCCGCCGGCGGCGGTGAACACCTCGCGCAGCAGCAGGCGCAACCGCTCGGCGTCGATGCCGTCCGCGGGGTCGTCCGGACCGATCAGCTCGCTGGTGCCGTCCACGCCGACCCACTGCCAGCCGGCCCGGAACAGCAGCGAGGTGGCCGGCCGGACCCGCAGGGTGCGCAGCTTGACCGGTCCGTACGTGACGTACCCGACGACCGGGCGACCGGTCGTCGGGTGGTCGAGGACGCCGGCGTTGACCAGCGAGCTGTGCGGGGTGCCGTCGGCGCGCACCACGCTCACGCCCACCAGGCCGTGGTCCCGCGGGACGATCCGGCGGACCGGTTCGAGATCGACGCTCACGGCGGTGAGTGTCGCAGGTGCTCCAGGGCCTCGGCCAGGTCGACGACGTCGGCGTACTTGGCGTCCAGGTCGCGCAGGTTCTGCTCGTGCAGCTCCGGCGAGCGATCGGCGCAGGCCTGCCGCACGACCAGCGGGCGCAGGCCGTGGCCGAGCGCGTCGGTGGCGGTCGCCCGGACGCACCCCGAGGTCGACACCCCGGCGATCACCACGGTGTCCACCCCGGCGGCGTGCAGCGTGGCGGCCAGCGATGTCCCGAAGAACCCCGACGCGTACTGCTTGGGGACCACCGGCTCGCCGGGCGCCGGGGCGAGCACCAGCTCGCCCCACCCGCCCTCGGCGTCCTCGGCGAACGCGGCCAGCGCCGGCACCTTCCG